>NZ_JAJNQM010000044.1:0-28116 GCF_022227785.1 Ectothiorhodospira lacustris
CAGTCAGAAAACATAGATGCCTTCTTAAACGACGTCGATCTATTCGTGGATGGTCTCGATTTTTTTGCCCCAAGACTTCGAGCCGAAGTGTTCTCGGCCTGCGCCGCACGCGGCATTCCTGCAATTACAGCAGGACCAATCGGCATGGGCACGGCCTACATTATATTCATGCCTGATGGGATGTCGTTTGAAGAATATTTCTGCCTGAGTGGCTTACCCGAGGAAAAGCAGTATGTGAATTTCCTGCTAGGTCTCACTCCATCGGCTCCTCACCGGTCTTATCTCGTGGATCCACAGCGGGTCAACCTCCCGGAAAAACGAGGCCCTTCCACGATCATGGCCTGTCAACTCTGTGCGGGCGTGACCGCAACTGAGGCCCTGAAAATTCTGCTTCAACGGGGTCCGGTTTATCCAGCACCCTACTTCCACAGTTTTGATGCCTATCGGATGACCTATAGTCGTGGCAAATTGCGCTGGGGCAACCGCGGCCCCCTGCAAACACTCAAGCGTCAGCTTGGATATCGCCAAGTAGCCAAAATCACCCAACATTCAGCCATGCTACAGGAACAAGACGCTGCTCCTGCCGGGATACTTCAAGCCATCCTCTCCCAGGCCCGCTGGGCCCCCAGCGGCGACAACACCCAGCCCTGGCGTTTCGAAATTCACGACGACACCCGCTTCACCATCCACGGCCACGACACCCGTGACCATGTGATCTACGACCTGCGGGGCCGTGCCAGCCAGATCGCGCTGGGCGGATTGCTGGAAACCCTGGACATCGCCGCCGCTACCCATGGATTTCGTTGCGACATCCAGCGACGGCTGGATGCGCCTGAAAACCGGCCCACATTCGACGTGCAACTGATCGAAAGCCCGGCACGAAGCCATCCCCTGGCACCCTTCATTGCGGCCCGTAGTACCCAGCGCCGATCCATGCAGCGCCGCCCCCTTACATCCCGTCATCGTGATGCGCTGGAAGCCGCCGTGGGTCCGGATCATTATGTGGTCTGGCTGCAGGAACCGGGGGAACGGCGTCGCATGGCCAGACTGCTCTGGGATAACGCTCTGGTCCGCCTGACCACCCCCGAGGCTTACCCGGTCCACAGCAGCATCATCGACTGGAATGCACAGTACAGCACCGAGCGCATCCCCGATCAGGCACTGGGCATGGATCCCCTGGGGCTGAAACTGATGCGCTGGGCACTGGCCAGTTGGCAACGGGTTCATTTCCTCAACCGCTACCTGGGCGGCACCCTGCTGCCGAGATTGCAGATGGACCTGCTCCCGGCCCTGAACTGTGGGGCACATTTCGTCATCGTTTCCAGGCAGCCGCTGACCACCATGGACGACTACATTGCCGGTGGCCGGGCCATGCAGCGTTTCTGGCTGACCGCAACCCGGCTCGGCCTGCAATTCCAGCCGGAGATGACGCCGCTGATCTTCGCCTCCTATATTCATGGACAGGTGGAATTCAGCCGGGAGTCCAAATCCATGGAACGGGCCGTTCGCCTGACCCGGGATCTGCAGGCCCTGGCGGGCGAGACCGCGGTACACCAGGGAGTCTTCATGGGGCGGGTCGGCTACGGTCCCAATCCGGCGGCACGGTCCCTGCGCCTGCCCCTGTCAAAATTGCTCAAGACTTCCGGACACGACAAAATTACTTCATGACCGCGATCTTTCATCCCGATAAAACACACAGTCCAGGGATGGAAAGTAAAATGCCGGCACACCACCAGGCGGACAGGAAACGCATCCTGTTCGTCGGTGAATCCGTCACTCTGGCCCATGTGGTGCGCCCCATGGTGATGGCCCGTGGCCTGGATCCTGCCCGCTACCAGATCATATTTGCCTGTGATGACCGCTACCTGAAACTTTTCGATGCCCTGCCCGGGGATCTGCGCCCCCTGCGGACGATTCCTTCGAGGGATTTTCTGGAAAACCTTGCCAAGGGTAAAGCGGTTTACGACAAGCCTACCCTGCGAGACTACGTACGCTCGGATCTTGAACTACTGGAATCCACTCGACCGGACCTTGTCGTGGGAGACTTCCGGATCTCCCTGGGCATCAGCGCGCGCCTTTGCAAGGTGCCTTACGTCACCATCACCAACGCCTACTGGTCCCCCTACTCACGCCTGAAATTTCCGCTACCCGAACATCCGATCACCCGGGTGTTCGGGGTCGGGCTGTCCGAGTGGTTTTTCTCCAGGCTACAGCCCACGATCTTTGCCCTGCATGCCCAGGGGCTCAATACCATCCGCAGGGAATACGGGCTACCCAGCCTGGGCGGCAGCCTGCAGAAGGCTTACACGGACGCTGACCTGACACTCTATGCGGACATCCCGGCATTTGTGCCGACCACTTCCCTACCGGCCAACCATCAGTGGCTTGGTCCGATACTCTGGTCGCCGGACAGTCCCAGACCCGACTGGTGGGACACGCTGCCGGAGGACCGCCCCATCGTCTACGTCGCCCTGGGCAGTTCCGGGGATCAGCGGATCCTGCCCCGCATCCTGCAGGGTCTGGCCGCCCTGCCCGTAACCGTCATTGCCGCCACCTCCGGCCGCACCCTGAACGACCTCCCCGACAACGCCCTGACTGCCGATTTCCTGCCGGGCATTGAGGCCGCGGCCCGATCATCGCTGATGATCTGTAACGGCGGTAGCCTTTCCACCCAGCAGGCGCTAGCCGCCGGCGTGCCGATCCTCGGGATTGCCGACAACATGGATCAGTACCTAAACATGATGTGTGTTGAAAAATCCGGCACGGGGACACGGATGCGCGCCGGACAGGTCTCTCCCGAGGGAATCGCCAGACTGGCGAGTCAACTGCTTGAGGTGCCCGACTATGCGGAAAACGCCCAAACGTGGGCCAGGATCGTAGCGGAACATGACACCGGCCTGCGCTTCGAAAGACAGATCAGGTCACTTTTGTAGAGCACCTTATAGAGCACCGGCTCGACCACATCCGGCACAAGGGCGCCGAGGGATCCGGCGTCCAGGCCGGCGCCATCGTAGGGCACGCCGGATTCAGGCATCCTCTTTGCCTAAATCATGCTTCTTCAACAAATCATATAGCGTCGGCCGGCTCACCCCCAGCAGTTCAGCCGCCCGGGAGATATTGCCCCCCACCATCTGCAATGTCCGCCGCACCGCCTTGCCTTCCGCCTCGTCGCGTACCCGACGCAGGTTGAGCATGAGCGGGTCTTCGCCGTCGGCCGACAGTTCCAGATCCTCCGCCGTCACCTGGTTGCCTTCGGCCATGATCACCGCCCGCTTGATGCGATTTTCCAGTTCCCGCACGTTGCCCGGCCAGTCATGGCGTTCGATGGCGCTCTGGGCATCCTGTGAGAAACCGCGCATGGTACGCCCCTGCTTGCCGGCAAATCGTTCCAACAGCACACGGGCCAGCAGGTGGGCGTCACCGATACGATCCTTCAGGGCCGGGATATGGATGGTGATTTCACTGATACGGTAGAACAGGTCCTCGCGGAACCGGTCCTCGGCAATGAGGGTGGAAAGGTCCTGGTGGGTGGCACAGACCACCCGTACGTCCACGGGGATCTCTCCCCGGCCGCCGATGCGCTCGATGACCCGCTCCTGCAAAAACCGCAGCAGCTTGGCCTGCAGAGGCATGGGCAGGTCGCCCACTTCGTCCAGGAACAGGGTGCCGCCGTCGGCGTACTCGATCTTGCCCCGGGTCTGCTTGACGGCACCGGTGAAGGCGCCTTTTTCATAGCCGAACAGTTCGCTTTCCAGCAGGTTTTCCGGGATGGCGGCGCAGTTGATGGCCACGAAGGGGCCTTTATTGCGGCGACTCAGCCCATGGAGGGCCTGGGCAATCACTTCCTTGCCGGTGCCGCTGTCGCCCAGCAGCAGGGTAGTGGCATCGGTGGGCGCCACCTTTTCCACGGTGCGGCAGACCTTGAGCATCTCCGGGCTGGCGGCAATGAGGCCCGGCAGGGGTTCGGTGGCCTGGCGGGCCGACAGGCGGCGGTTTTCCGCTTCCAGTTCGAACAGGCGGTGAGCACGCCTGACGATGAGATTGAGGATGTCCGCGTCCACCGGCTTCTGGTAGAAATCGTAGGCCCCCAGGGCCACGGCCTTGACGGCGTTGTCGCGGTCGTTGTTGCCGGTGACCACGATCACCTTGGTCTCCGGGGCCAGGGAGAGGATCTGCTCCAAGGTGGCAAGACCTTCGGTGGCACCGCCCGGATCCGGCGGCAGGCCCAGGTCCAGGGTGACCACGGAGGGTTCGCCGCGACGCAACTGGGCAATGGCCTCCTCCCGGTTCTGAGCGGTCAGGACCTCGAAGTCGTCAAAACACCAGCGCAGCTGACTGAGCAGGCCGGGGTCGTCCTCCACCAGGAGAAGTACGGGATTTTGCTGAGTGCTTCCGGTCAACGTCTGGGTGCCTCACTGGCCGTGGTCTGGTTGCTTTTCTGCGAGCGGGAGAGGGGCTTCTTCTTGTTCCTGGGCCAAAGGAATACTGATCCGGAATCGCGACCCCACGCCCGGTTCGCTCCACACCTCCAGATCCCCCCCCAGGGCGCGAACGAATTCACGGCTTTCATAGGCGCCGATGCCCATGCCTGTGAGTCCCTTGGTGGTATCAAAGGGCCGGAACAGGCGTTCGCGGATGAACTCGGCCGTCATGCCGGTGCCGCTGTCGCGGATCTCCAGGTAAGCCTGGCGGCTGTCACGCCGGAGATTGAGCCTCACCTCGCCCTCGGGCGGCGTGGCTTCCTGGGCATTCTGGATCAGATGATTCATCACGGACAGCAATCTCTCCGGGTCAGCCAATACCGGGATCGGCGCTCCATTGTGAGCCAGTTCCGGCATCGGTGCACGCCCCTGAGCCTGCGCCACGGCGCGGGCGGCCAGAAGTGCCACATCCACCGGCGCCATGTCACGCCCCGGATCTCCGGTACGCAACTGCAGCATGAGCTTGTTCATGCGCTCCACGGCGTTTTCCACCGTGCCGATGGCATCCTTGAGAAAGGCCGGATTGTCGCCATGGCGCCGGGCATTGCTGACCACCAGGGACAGCTGGGCGATCAGGTTCTTCAGGTCATGCACCACATAGGCGGACAGCCGGTTGAAGGCCTCGAACTGCCGGGCCTCGGACAGGGCCTGCAGGGCCTGCATCTGGGCCAGATGGCTGGCGGCCTGAAGCCCGGCGGTCTTGAGCAGGTCCCGGTCCTCCCAGTTCATGGTGCGGTGGGCCCTGGGGGGCAGCAGCACCACGAAGCCCAGCAATTCCTGCCCTTGTTTCAATGGAATCAGCAGCCAGATCCGTTCACTGAGCCGTATCCAGTCCGGTAGCCGCAGACCGGGATGGCGGTGGGGTTCGGACCGGCATTCCTCCACGTCCAGCACCCAGCCCGTGTCCAGCAGATAGCAGGCCAGACTGCCGTCCATCGGCTCGGCATGGTGGCCGGCCTCGGCCATGTTGATCTGGGCCATCTGGGTGAAATGCCGACCGCCGCTGCGCATCCACAGCTGCCCACCGGGGCTGTCGACGATATCCGCCAGGGCGCGGATCACCCGGGTGGGCAGGGCCTCATGCCGGGTCTCGTCGGCCAGGGTGGAGATGAAACGCAGCCACTCTTCCCGATAGTCGTACTTGTAGTTAAAAAAGTGTTTGCTGACAAAGACCTTGAACTGAGCGCGCAGGCGCCCGGAGGCAGCCAGCGCCAACAGGCTCACCAGGGCAGCAAACAGGAATACGACTTGGAATACCTTGCCCCATTCACCGCCGAAGACCCGCAGATAGTAGCCTGCCGCCGCCATCAGCAGTAGATAGACACCGGCCCCCAACAGGGTGGCTGTGTGGAAGACCATGCCCCGAGAGACATAGACATCCAGGGACCACCGGGGATTGCGGGCGGCAGACACGGCGATCAGGGGCACTACCAAAGCGTTGATGAATCCCCTCGCCTCCCACAGACCTGCATCCACGTTGCGAAACAGCAGGGACTCGGCGTACATGTAAAAATCGAACAGATAGATGCCTCCCACACCGAGGCACAGATATTTGATCGCCCACCGCCCCTCCCGGGAAGTATTGCGGTAGATCTGTTCCACCAGCAACAGGGCAATGAGGGTCAGCAAGAGCTTGCCGCCGAGGAGGACATCCCCGCGCATCCAGGCCTCCGGCAGCATGGAATGGAGCAGCAGGTAGATGGATAGCCCCAGGATCAGCAGCAATGCCGCCACACCCAGCAAGATGAGAGGACGACCCGGATCAGTATTCGCGGCGTCTGCCGGGGATGAGGGCGTGCCGGGGCGTGCCTGCCAGAGCAACCCCCAGAGAAATCCGATCCAGGCCGCATCCCGGAGCAGTTCGGCGGGGAAAGCAAGGAACAGGGGGATGCGTTCGGGCCAAGCGGCCTGGGCGGCCAGGGTCAGCGCCCAGAGGATGCCGGCAGCGGCGGCCAGGATCAGCAAGGCGCCCTGCAGGCGGCGCTGCCAGCCGATCAGCAGCACGGCCAGCAGAGCGAAAAAGCCGGTGGCGGCGATGGCGTATCCGGTCACGCCCAGGGACACGGGAAACCTCCATGGTCATCCCTCCTCCCCGCCCGCGTGGGAGAGGGTCGGGGTGAGGGAGAACGATGCCTGCGGGGGAGCGTGAAGGCTGACCGCTGTCAGCGCGAGCCTCTGCCCCAGAGAACGACTTCCACGGTCTGGACAATGGTCAGCAGATCCAGGGACATGCTCTGATTCTTCACATAATAAAGATCGTATTTGAGCTTCTCGAAGGCATCCTTCTCGGAGGCCCCGTATGGGTAATGGATCTGGGCCCAACCGGTGAGCCCCGGCTTGACCCAGTGGCGATGGTGATAATAGGGGAGTTTGCCGCCCAGTTGTTCCACAAACTCGGGGCGCTCGGGCCGTGGACCGACGAAGCTCATGTCGCCGCGCAGCACGTTGATGAGTTGGGGCAACTCATCCAGTCGTGTCTTGCGCATGAAGGCACCAAAGCGGGTGACCCGGGGATCGGATTTCTGGGCCCAGCGGGCCACGCCGTCCTTCTCAGCATCCATGATCATGCTGCGGAACTTGAACAGCGTGAAGGGCTTGCCATGCTGCCCGGTGCGCACCTGGCGGAAGACGACCGAACCCTGCCCCTTGCTCTCGATCATGACGGCGACGGCACAGATCAGCATGAAGGGCCAGACAAAGGCCAGCATGGCCAGACTGGTGACCACGTCCAGTGCGCGCTTGGCATACTGCTGATAGAGGGTCTGGCGAAAGCCCCGTCCGAAGATCATGCTGGAGGGACGCAAGATATCCAGCTTGAGCAAACCCGCCTCCCGCTCGAAGAAGTCGGCGATGTCCAGCACATGCAGACCCTGCATCTTGCAATGCATCAACTCCTCCGCCGGAAAGCCGCCGCGGGGATCATCATAGGCGATGACAAGATCGTCCACGTGATGACTGCGCACGAACTCGGGTAACGGGGTGTCCAGCCTCAGCGTGGAATCACTGGCCACCTTGGTCTTTTCCCCGGGTCTGGGCACAAACCCCACGAGGATGAAACCCACCTGATCGGACTTGCGCCGCAGGCGATTGAACAGTTGGGCAGACTCCCCCGCCCCCAGTACCAGCACCCGCCGCTTGAAGGCATCGTGAGCCAGCAGCCGGAAAATGCCGAAACGGGTGACCAATATGCCGGGAATGGCCAGGCCCATGGCGATGGCCATGATGCCACGACCAAAGTACAGGTCCGGAAAGACATAAAAGAGCATGGACATCATGGCGACCGACAGCAGGGCGGCGCCCAGGATCCGTAGTACCACTGCGTTGGCGCCACCGCGGAATCCCCGTCGGTAAAGGCCCATACTCAGCATACCCACCATGCCCAGCACAACAAAGGCCAGCATCTGCAGGGACCAGATGATGTCCAATACGGCCGGGAGGGGCGGTGGAAACGGAAGTTTGATGAAACAGGCGGCCAGAAGTGCCAGGCCGAAGACCAGGGCCTCGGCGGAGGCCAGGAAAATGACCGGGGTGGAGATATCCCGTCCGAGGATATTGATATGACCGTGCCTGACCCTGACCGGCCGCTTTATCCCCGCCGTAGCCGAACTCAGCCCACTGTGGGATGTGTTACGAACGCCGGGTTGAGGTTGAACTTCATATTCTGCGCTGTCGACGACGGTAGCCAACACCCTATTTTCTGCTGGATTGCCCATACCCAAACCTCTCTCTTGCTTGGGTGACACGCGGTGATCAACCTGATCCTGGAGTGACGGCAGGTATGTCGATACCTGCCGTCCTTTACACCATGCCACGGACTTATATGACGTGTGTCACACATACTATGTGACGCAGCTCACACTTTTCAAGCCCTACGGCTGAGGATAGTCGATTTTTTTGACAGTGTCTAAGGGGCAGACGAACCGGAGCAGGCCATTCGAGCAGCTTGAACGGCTGACGGGAGGCACAAGGGGAGCATACGGGAGGCATAAGGTCAACGGGTGGGCCGCAGCTCCATGTAAGGTCCGCACCTTTGGGCAAGGAAAAATCATACCAAGATGGTGCCGGCACCAGGAGTCGAACCCGGGACCTACTGATTACAAGTCAGTTGCTCTACCAGCTGAGCTATACCGGCCTTGCCCACGTTAAGACAACAGGTGAACTCTACCATCACGTGCAGTGATTGGGTATCCCTCACCGGCTTTCAGGCAAGGTCCCAAGGCAATTTACCGACACGTCCGCTCCACCAGCAAAATGCCCTCGGGCAACCCTGGAAGCAACGCCCCAAGCATTTGCAAGGAGACATCCACCTCGACCCAGTACAGGGTCACATCCCGGTAGCGCGTCTCAATGACGGGCTCCAGCCCGATCCCGCGCACCTGCTCCAGGCGTCTCAAGGCCCTGGCGTGCTCGGAGAACAGCCCCAGTGACAGGCCATCCCGATGGGGACCGTCGGTGATGATGAAATGATCATTCATCCCCCGGGCCGCCAGCATTGCCATGGCCGCCTGCGCCCCGGCTCGACCGTCAGTGGGCTCAAGCACCACCCAGTAGGACAGGGGCATGGACTCGACCATGGGCCGCACACGGTATAACAACCCTTCGCCCGATAGCAGGGCCTGCAAGGGAGCGGCCGCCCGGGGGGTATTGAAGGGTCCCAGGCTGACGCAGGCAGCCCTCCCTGCCTGCGATATCCCATCCGTGGAAGGCACGCCTTCACTCAGCAACCGAAGCAGGGGAATGTCGGCGCGCTGCTGCATTGGCACCGGCTCCAGAGCGTGCTCCGACGCAGGCCGTGCCGGTCCATACAGCAGATACGCCAGGTTCAGCATCAGCAATAGCAGAAACAGCCACCGCATCAATCGCGATCCGCCACGTGGGCCAACCCCCGAAATACCAGGTGCGGCTCCACGGACCAGTCGTCATCCAGCAGTGGTTGAAGGTGCCGGGCATCGCCACCGGTGAGCAATCGAGCCGGAGCAACGCCGTCAGCGCCCATGTTCTTGAGCAGTCCACGACTCAGATGCGCAATAGCGGCCGCCAGACCTTGCAGCGTCCCCGAGGCCACCGCGTCGGCCGTACAGACCGCCACGTGGCAATCATCCTTCCCCTCGGTCATGCCGGCCACCCCCGGTGCCCGTCCCAGGCTGCGACGCATAAGTCCCAGCCCCGGCAGGATCAGGCCGCCCCGATGGCGCCCTTCCGGTACCAGCAGGTCCAGGGTCACCGCCGTGCCGCAGTCCACGATGATGGCGGTTTCATGTCCCAGCGCCCTGGCACCGGCCATGGCCGCGTAGCGATCCAGCCCGAGCCGGGCCGGCTCAAGATAGTCGCTGTAAATCCCATGCAGGGCAGGGTCCGATGAAAAGAAGCGCGGGACAGGCCAGCCCCGAACCTCGCACAATTCACGACAGGCGCACCGAAAATCATGCCCAAGCACCTCCACCACCCAGACCGCCTCGGGCGTGACCGATCCCAGGGCGGCATCAAGACGGCGCGGAAGATCCGCCCAGTCGCTCCCGCCGTGGGCCACCCCCCCGGAAGCTCCCGGCACGCCCGCTTCCCAGCAGCTCCATTTGACACGGGTGTTACCCCCGTCCAGCAGCAGTTTCATGGATCGGCCCGCAAGCTGACCTCCCCCGCCTCCACAAGCTCCATGCCCCCCGCGGTCAGCACCCGCAACCGCCCACCGGCATCCACACCGCACCCTGTACCCTCCAGGGTGCGGGTTCCCCGGACCACCACCGACCGGCCGGCGCAGGCATCATGGGCCAACCACTGCGCCCGGTAGGCGGCAAAGCCGGGGTCGGGATAGGCGATAAGCATGTCGGTCAAGGCCTCCAAGAGCCTGGCGGCCAGGACATTGCGGGACACAGCCGGATCCAGGCCGGCGCCCTGTAGATCGCCATAGGGCTGATCGATGGGCAAGCCTTCGGGCAGACGCAGATTCAGTCCCAGACCCAGGATCAAACCGGCCCCAGAACCTGCCTGGGCGTGCCCTTCCACCAGGATGCCCCCCAGCTTGCGGCCATGGACCAGGATGTCATTGGGCCATTTCAGGCTCAGCCCCCGGGCACCCAGGCTTTCCAGCACCCGGATGACCACCACCCCCGTCGCCAGGGTGATGGTGGGGTCCGGTACAGGCCAGTGGTGGATATCCCAGAGGATGGACAAGGGCAGCCCGGAGCCCGGCGGCATGAGCCACTGCCGTCCCCGACGTCCGCGCCCGGCCCACTGGATATCGGCCACACAGGCCATCGGCGGTGCCATCCCCTGGCGGCGCATCTGCGCCAACCGGGTATTGGTGGAGTCCACCTGTTCCAGGACGTGTAGCTTCAGGCCGCGGTCACCGCCGGTGCCGGCCGCCCTGATGCGCGCCTCATCCAGCAACTCCAGCGGATCCCGAAGGCCCACTCGGGCCTCCGTCCTCAGCAATGCAAGGCCCAGGGAGTCCAGGATATCCAACCCCGCTTCAACCTCGGACTCCGCAATGGACAGATGCTGCGCCAGTTCCGCCCGGGGCCAGGCGGACCGCCGGGCAAGCGCCCTGAGCAGGCCGTCCGGAAAAACCGGGCGATTATCGGTGAATGAATGACCAGACATGCGTGGTGCCGGTTTTTAGGTTATCCATTATGATCTGCGCAGAGAGGTCCAAACACAATGCATCGCTTCCTCCGACGATGGGGCAAACCGGCGGCACTGACAATATCAGTGCTTGCCCTCTGCCTGCCCATCGGTCTGGGCGCGGATATCTACATCTACAGGGACCGGGACGGCACCCCTTTGTTCACGGACCGGCGCGACATGGGCCCGGACTATACCTTTGTGGGGCGCTATGGCCGCCCCACCGCCTCCCATGCCTGCCGTGGCGTGACCCGCACCATCATGAATCAGCGCGCCCTGGATCATCTGCTCACCATCCGCCATTACGCGCGCCATCATGGGGTCGACGAGGAGATGATTCGGGCCATCATCATGGTGGAATCCTGTTTCGATCGCCACGCCGTCTCCCGGGTGGGCGCAGAGGGCCTGATGCAATTGATGCCGGGCACCGCCCGGGAGCTGGGCGTGAGCAATGCCTTTGATGCCGCCGAGAACATCCGCGGCGGCGTCACCTATTTCGCGCGGATGCTGGAACGCTTCGACCATGACGTGACCCTGGCTCTGGCCGCCTATAATGCCGGCCCGGGAGCCGTGGAGCGCCATGGTGGTGTGCCACCGTTTGCCGAAACCCGTCAATACATCATACGTGTGATGGAGCAGTACCAATACCTGCGTCCGGAGGCCGGGATAACCCTCAGTCCACCAACCAGATGAGCGTGGCCATGCGCCCGGTCTCCCCGTCCCGGCGAAAGGAATAGAAACGGCGTGCGTCACTGAAGGTGCAGGCGGTTTCCGCCTGAATGCTGCGTAGGCCGCAGGCCGCCAACCGTCGTCGTGCCCGCATCCGCAGATCCGCCAGCCAGCGCCCTGTCGAGGACGGCGCAAAGGCGTCATGGGCGCCCGGATCCTGCTGCAGAAAGGCGGCCCGCACCTCGTCTCCCACCTCGAAGGCGCCGGGACCGATGCAGGGCCCCAGCCAGGCCATCAGTTCCCCGGGCGGGCAGCCCAGGGCCTCAACCGTGGCCTCCAGCACCCCGCCGGCCAGCCCCCGCCAGCCGGCGTGGGCCGCCCCCACCCGGGTGCCGGCGTGGTCACAGAACAATACCGGCAGGCAGTCCGCCGTCATCACCACGCAGGGCGGCCCCGGTGCAAAGGCAACCACCGCGTCCGCCGCTGGCTGATCACCGCAACAACTGGTTTCCACCACGCGGATGCCATGCACCTGATGAAGCCAGCACGGCTCGCGGGGCAGACCCAGGCGCTGCCTCAGCAGACGGCGATTGTGGATCACGGCCTTCGGGTCATCCCCGTTATTCAGGCCCAGATTGAAGTCGTCAAACGGGGGCCGGCTGACGCCCCCGGCGCGGGTCGTCGAGATCGAACGCACACCGGCCGGTGCCGGCCAGGCGGGTACGAGCAATCCGGGTTCGGCACAGCGCATGGTTTCCCCCTTCGGGAAAGGGCCTGTCGTCCCGCACATGGGATAAATAATCAACAGGTCAGAACGGGGCCAGAGCCACCTGATTCCGGCCATTGTGCTTGGCCTTGTAAAGGGCCTCGTCGGCCCGGCTCAAGCTCGCGTCCGGACTACCGTCTTCAGGGCTGAGCCGCGTGATACCAATGCTCACGGTCATCGCAATGATGGCCCCCGGTGTCACGGCCGGGGTGGATTTCACCTTGCGGCGAAGGCGTTCCGCCAGAACCAGAGCCTCCTGCTCCGTGGTCCCCGGCAGCAGGATCGCAAACTCTTCACCGCCGGTACGGGCGGGCAGATCCATCCTGCGCAGGCAACTTTGCAGGATATCGGCAAAGTGCTGCAACACCAGATCACCGGAGGAATGCCCATAGGTATCATTGATGTTCTTGAAGTAATCCAGATCCACCATCAGTAAGGTCGAGGGCTGATGCGGTCGGCGCCGAACGCGGGCCAGTTCATCGGTCATACGGGCGATGAAGTGACGGCGATTGAAAAGCCCGGTCAGAAAATCCGTGGTGGCCATGCGGCGCAATTCGGATTCCAGTTTCTTGCGGGCGCCGATGTCCGAAAGGGTCCCCACCACGCGCAGGGGCCGGCCACCCTCATCCCGGCGGGCAACACGGCCCCGCGCCAGCACCCACTTCCACCCTCCATCCTTGCAGCGCATGCGAAATTCACACATATAGTGGGAAGAGTCCCCCTGCAAATGATCCTGCAGGGCGCCGGAAAACCCCCTCAAGTCATCCGGATGCACCAGACTCACCCACTGTTCGAAGCTCTTGTCCAGTTCCGCATCCGAGAACCCGATGATCTGCCGAAAACGGGCACAGTAGACCACGTCATTAGACTCCAGGTCCCAGTCCCAGACCCCGTCACCGGCACCAAACAGGGCAAAGCGCCAACGCAGCGAGCTTTCCGTCAGACCATCCGCCCAGGGAGAGGGCAGACCCGGGGACTCATCCCGGGACTCATTGACCTCGGTCAGCACACACAGGAAGTGTCGATCCGAATCCGCATCCAGACGATTCAGGTGCACAAGGACCTCGAACTTGTGACCATTGGCATCCCGGCATTGTGCTCTGAGCTGCTGGGGACGAGACAGGGTGCAGCAACTCTCCATCAGATCCGCCAGCCCGGCAACATTCAGAGAGAACAGGAAATGGGTCAGATCAGGCCACTGACTGCGATCTTCCGGCAGGGCCAGACGATCACGCGCCGAGGGGTTGGCCTCAAGGATGGTCCCGTCGATATCCACACTGAGCAACGGCAACGGCAGGTTCCGGAAAACGGCCATTGCCCCGGTTGCAGCTTTTTCCATAAGCGGCCAATCCACAACATTCTGCTCCCGTCAGGCCTTTAGGGAAGTTTTGAAAAAGTCCCTTGCCGTCACTTCCGCGAGGACGTCTCGTCATCACCCCCGCAAGAGCGTCTCGTCGTAACCTCCGCAAGGGCGTCTCGTCATCACCCCCGCGAAGGCTCCCCGTCGTCACTCCCGCGAAGGCGGGAGCCCAGGCCTTTCCGACTCGTGACTGGATTCCCGCATTCGCGGGAATGACCTGTTCAGACCAGGGAACCACCTGCCCATACACGGCAATGACGGGTTCAGAACATCCTCAGGAGGCTCTCCGTCGTTCCCTAGCATAGCGTCTTTTTGTAGCGGCGCAGACGAAAAAAAACCCCGGCAGCCAAGCAGCCGGGGTTTTTGTATGGTGGCCAGGGACGGAATCGAACCGCCGACACGGGGATTTTCAATCCCCTGCTCTACCAACTGAGCTACCTGGCCTTTTTGTCTTTTTCACCGCACCAAACTGCGGTGCGGCGAAGTTGCGTATTAAAGCGGCATCAGGCGCTTTCGTCAAGCCCCCTGAAACCAACCCACGTGATTTTTTCCTACTTGGTGGGATCCACGTAGCCTTCCGGCATGCTGGCTCCCTCGCCGAAGAAGAATTTTTCCATCTCTTCTTCCAGGAACTTGCGGGCCTTGGGATCAACCGTGGCCAACCGGTACTCGTTGATGAGCATGGTCTGATGCCGGATCCACTTCTGCCACGCCTCCTTGGAGACGTTGTCGTAGATTTTCTTGCCCAGGTCACCGGGATAGGGCGCAAAATCCAGCCCCTCGGCCTCGTTACCCAGGTAGACGCAATTCACCATGCGAGCCATTGATCTCTCCGTCCTCATGCGCAATATGATCCAGAAGCCGGGCCACCGGCGCGGCAAGCCCCAGCTCCGAACGAGCTTCAGGTTTATACCAGACCCGGCCAGGGGCTTCCATCACACTGGCCGCGGGGTCTTTCACCCACAGTCGCAACGGGGCGATGTGCAACCGAAAATGGGTGAAGACATGCACGAAGGGCTGCAGTGGATGCTCCTCGTCTACTTCCGTGCCCAGATGACGCAGGCACCACTGATCCGCCTCCTGAACGGATGACACCTCCGGAAATCCCCACAGCCCGCCCCACAGGCCCGTCGGTGGCCGCTGTTCCAGCAGGATCCCCTCGGGGCCACGGATGATGAGCATCACCGTGCTGCGCCGGGGCTGCTCCCGCCGGGGGCGGGGCGTAGGCAGGAGGGACTGACGACCGGTGGCATGAGCCACACAGTCCGACTGTACGGGACAGCCCCCGCAGGCGGGCCGACTGCGGGTGCAGACGGTGGCCCCCAGGTCCATGATGGCCTGGGTGTAGTCGGCCACCCGCGCTGACGGCGTCAGGGCCTCCGCCAGCGCCCAGAGCCGGCGGGAGACCGCCGTCGTGCCGGGCCAGCCCTCCACACC
The DNA here is from genome assembly GCF_022227785.1 of Ectothiorhodospira lacustris. Lineage (NCBI taxonomy): Bacteria > Pseudomonadati > Pseudomonadota > Gammaproteobacteria > Chromatiales > Ectothiorhodospiraceae > Ectothiorhodospira > Ectothiorhodospira lacustris. Next base: position 15,335 of record NZ_JAJNQM010000044.1, read on the forward strand.
GCGATGGCGGGCCAATACCCGCTTGACGTTACCGTCCAAAATGGCCCGGCGCTGACCGCAAGCAATGGACAGGATGGCCGCGGCCGTTGAACGACCAATACCGGGCAGGGCCTCCAGGCCCTCGGGGGTATCCGGAAAATGGCCCTGATGCTGCGCCACCACCTGCCGTGCCGCCCGATGCAGATTGCGGGCCCGGGCGTAATAACCCAGGCCGGACCAGTGGTGCAGCACTTCGTCGATGGGCGCCCGCGCCAGGGCCGCCACATCCGGGAAACGGCCCATGAAACGCTGGTAATAGGGAATCACCGTCACCACCTGAGTCTGCTGCAGCATGATCTCCGAGACCCAGACCCGGTAGGGGCTGATCTCCTGCTGCCAGGGCAGATCATGGCGCCCGTGCCGGTCAAACCAGTCCAGCAGACGGGCGCCGAAGTCCTGTGCAGCGCTCAACGGAGCCGATCCAGTAGACGGTCGCCCAGCTGATCGCGGATACGGTCCGCTTCCTGCTGCACCCGGTCACGCTGCTGGTCGATCAAGGGCTGAACCTTTTCTTCCACCCGCTCCTGCACCTGCTGCTCCAGCCGCTCCCGCTCCTGATCCAGCCGTCCGCTGACCACGCCGGCCAGGTCCAGACCGAAACGGGGTTCGCTGAACGTGCCGCGGATGGTGATGGGCAGATTCACGTTGCGCAGGTCATCCAGGGAACGCCCCCCCTGCCCCTCCAGGGTGGCCACCAGGCCGGTATCCAGACGGTAGTCCAGCCGCTCCCGGTTCAGATCCACGGTGCCCCGCCCACGCACCCGCAACAGCGGCGAGGACGCCTGCAGGTCCTGATTATCAACCACCCCGTTGTTGATCCTGAAACTGCCGGTCAGCTCGGTGAAGTCGGTCTGCACCGGTTCGTCGGCCGGCTCGACGGCACGCCCCCGCAACCGACCTTCCGCGTCGCGGATGATCTGGGCCACATTGATCCCTTTCACCGCACCATCGGCAAAGCGCAGATCCCCATCGCCATTGAGGCCGGCGATCAGGGCCTTGACCGAATCGCCGCGGCTGTTCAGGTCAAGCCGCAGGTTGGCAGTGCCGGTGACCATCGGTGCCTCGCCGGTGAGGTCCTGGAGCAAATTGCCCATGCGCACCCCTTGCAAATTGCTGCGGGCCTGGAAACGGGGGATCTCCCCCCGGGCATCCAGCCCCAGAGCACCTTCCACCCGACCGTCATACAGCGCGGCGCGGAAGGGACGCAGCTCCACCTGGCCGTCCCGGGCACGCAGCTCCAGCACCACGTCGGACAGGTGCAGGTTGCCGACCACCAGTCGGCCGATGCCCAGATCGCCGCTGAGGTTCAGCGGCCGCAACAGTGCCAGCGGCAGGTCGATGGTTTCCTCCGGCCAGCCGTCCCGGGGAGCCGGTACCTGACCCGCACCGGGCGCGGGTCTGTCCTCGGCGGGCGGCAGGTAATGATCCAGATTGATGCGATCCACCTGTAGGGACAGGTTGATGGCGGGCGTGGCAAAACCACTGACGGTGGCCCGCCCCGTCAGGGTGGTCTCGTCCAGGGTGACCATGAGCTGGCTCAGATCCAGACGCTCCCCCTGCATCACAAAGCCCAGGTCCAGGGCAGCATTCTTGAGTACGTCGGGATTGGCGGTCTCGGGTTCTTCCATGCCCAGGGCCTGCATCAATTGGCGGGGATTGATGCGACCGCTGCGCAGCTCGCCGTGCACACGGGGTTCATCGGTGAGTGACTCCACCTTCATCAGGCCGGTGAGCTGGGTGTCGAAGGCGGTTACGGTCAACCGTTCCAGCGTGGCCGTGTCGTTGCGCAGGTCCGCCCACAGATCCCCTTCAAGGCGTGCCAGGATGGGGGCCGGCAGGGTCTCGCCGCGGGCATCCAGTGTTGCCGTCAGGCGCCGCAGGCCATAGCGTTGATTGGCCACATCCAAATACAACAGGGCCGACAGGTCGGTGACCGCCGTCAGGGCCGGCTCTCCCAGCCGGGTCTGGAAGGTAAGTTCCAGCGGGGTCTCCTGCCCCAGACGCAGACGGCCCAGGGTCAGATTGAAGGGGTCCACCACCAGATCGGTACCCGCCTGGGCGTCACGCCAGCGTACCCGGGCGTCAATGACCTCAATGCCGGCAATGTCCAACCCCCTCAGGGCCGACGGGAGGGCATCCGACTCCGAAGGCGGCGTCTCTGCGGACACCTCCGGGGCGTCCACGTCTTTCAGCAGATCGTCCCAGTTGCTGCGCCCCCGGGCATCCCGTGCCAGATTCAGATCCAGCCCTTCCAGACGCACCCGTTCCACCTGGAGTTCACGACGCAGCAGGGGCAGCATGGCGACTGCCACATCCACTTCCCGGATGCGAGCGAAGTGGTCATCGGGGAAGCCTTCCCCGTTGGCCAGGGTGGTTTCCCCTAACGCCAGGGCCAGGCGCGGGAAGATGGACAGCCCGATGTCGCCGCTGATGGTGAGTTCCCGGCCGGTCTGTTCCTGGACGGCGGTGCTGATGCGATCCTTGTAGGCGTTGGGATCGAAGGTGGCCAGCAGGAAGATCAGCAGGGCCACGAACAGCACCAGCACGAGCGCCACGGCCATCAGGGCACGTTTGATCCATTTCATCGGGTACATACCTCATTTGGGTCGGAGTACGTATTGGGTCTTGCCACTGTTGCAGTGTAACGTGGTCGATCAAGAGACGCAGGGTTCCCCCGCCCCTGCAGGTGATCCTGCATGACAAACGCATCGAATCTGCGACGCAAGCCTCATATCCTGTTCCTGGGTCCGACCAATACCGCCCGGACCCTGATGGCGGAGGCCTGTGCCCGTGCATACCTGGCCGATCTGGCCGAAGTGCGTTCCGTGGGCATGCGCGCCGGCGACCCGGACGACAGGACCCTGGCGGTACTGGAGGAGGATGGCACGGACACCTCGGCACTGAGGCCCAGGGATCTGGACGCGGCGGTGCTGGAATGGGCCGATCTCATCGTCACCCTGACCCCCGACCCGACCCGGCTGCCCGCGCCCCGGGGGGACAGTTTCATCAGCAAGAACTGGCCCCTGGATGACCCACGGATGCAGGGAGACAACGGCCCGGATCTTGATGCATACCGTCGCTGCCGCGAGGAGATCAAGCGACGGGTGCGCCAGCTGGCCAACTCCATACGGCTGATGCAGCGCTGACAACCGGGATGATCACGACGGCACTACACCTGCAAACCGGCGGGATCGAGATGCCAGTCACCGGACCGGCCACCGGCCTTTTGCAACAGACGGATACCCTCCATCACCATGCCCCGGTCCACGGCCTTGCACATGTCATACACGGTGAGCAGAGCCACCTGAACCGCCGTCAGGGCCTCCATCTCCACCCCGGTGGGTCCTCGCGTTTCCGCCGTCACCCGGCAATGTACCGCAGGCGGCTGATCCGTGGTGTCCAGTTCCACCTCCAGCCGGGTCAGGGCCAGGGGATGGCACAGAGGGATCAGCTCGGCGGTCTTCTTACCGGCCATGATCCCGGCCACCCGGGCGACGCCCAGGACATCCCCCTTGCGATAGCCTCCGCCACGGATCAGCGCCAGGGTATCAGGGGACATGACGATGCGTCCCTCGGCCACGGCCACCCGATGGGTGCTGTCCTTGCCGCCCACATCCACCATATGGGCGTGGCCGGCCGCGTTGAAGTGGGTCAATCCGGGCATGCTGGACTATCCTTATGATGGGGATGGCACCCATGGTCTCAGGCCCGCCCCCACAGGTAAACATCGACCTCGCTGAAAACCGGAGTATCTCGCTACGTGACCGTCACTGTTCGCTATTTTGCCTCCCTGCGAGAGTCCGCGGGGCGCGCCCGGGAAGAGATGGATGCCGCGGGCGTCCACTGCGCCCTGGATGTCTGGCGGCGCGCCCAGGAAGGACGCCCCCTGCCCCCCGGGACGCTGATCGCCGTGAATCAGGAATATGCCGCGGCCGATCATCCCGTGCAGGAGGGTGACGAAGTGGCCTTCTTCCCGCCGGTGACGGGGGGCTGATGCCGTGGCCGTTCATCTCTTTGCCGACGCCCTGGACCCCTGGGGTACGCTGATCCGACACCAACAGGCTCTGACCGCGGGCCAGTTCGGCGCCACGGCCGTCTTCGTGGGGACCATGCGCGACTTCAATGAGGGTGATGACGTCCAGGCCATGACCCTGGAACACTATCCCGGCATGACCGAGCGTCAGCTGGAGGCCATCGAGCAGGAGGCCCGGGAACAGTGGCCACTGGAAGACGTGCTGATCGCCCATCGGGTGGGCCGGGTACACCCCGGCGACCCCATCGTCCTCACCGCTGTCTGGTCGGCCCATCGTCAGGCGGCCTTCGAGTCCTGCCGGTTCCTCATGGAAGCCCTCAAGTCCAGGGCTCCTTTCTGGAAACAGGAGCGCCTGCAAAGCGGACAGAACCGCTGGGTGAAGAGCAGCACGCCCGGCATGTAGGGGGAACGGTTGTCAGGCCTACTGCAGCAGCAGGAAGAAGGCGCTGTTATCGCGGCGCAGATTCAGCAGTAGTCGTTGTCCGCCGGTACCGGCGGCCTGCCTGACTTCCTCCAGGCTGGTGACCGGGCGACGGTTCACCGAAAGGATCAGGTCACCCGGCCTGAGGCCGGCACGGGCGGCCGGCGAACCCGGCGCCACCCGAGCCACCAAGACGCCCTCCACCGCACCGTACAAAGGTGAGTCTTCCTGAATCGCCCCCAGGGCGGCCCCCTCCAGACGGGGACTGATGCGGCCACCGTCCAGGCTGGAGGCCTGGATCTCACTCACCTGAGCCCGGATCACACGGGAACGTTTGTCTCGCAGCACCTCCAGTTCCACGGTGGCCCCCACCCGCAGCAACCCGATGGCGTTGCGCAGCTCGGCGGCGTTGCGAACGGCACGCCCGTTCACCCGGGTGACCACATCGCCGTCCTTGAGCCCGGCCCGGGCCCCCGGCGAAGCCGGCTCCACCCGGGCGATGACCGCCCCACGGGTCTGCTCGATGCCGAAGGCCCGAGCCAGATCCGGAGTAAGGTCCTGCACCGACACGCCCAGACGCCCGCGCCGCACCTCACCATACTCCACCAGATGATCCATCACCTGCAGGGCCATGTTCACCGGAATGGCGAAACCGATACCGATATTGCCGCCACCGCGGGTCAGGATGGCGGAGTTGATCCCTACCAGTTCACCCCGCAGGTTCACCAGTGCGCCGCCGGAATTGCCGGGATTGATGGAGGCATCGGTCTGGATGAAATCCTCATAGGCCTCCACGCTCAGCCCGGTCCGCCCCAGGGCGCTGACGATGCCCGAGGTCACGGTCTGTCCCAGACCGAAGGGGTTGCCGATGGCCACCACGAAATCCCCCACCTTCAGGGCATCGGAATCGGCAGCCGGGAGTGCCTTGAGGCCCTCGGCCTCCACCTGCAGCACCGCCAGGTCGGTGGCCTGGTCGGTACCGATCACCTTTGCATCCAGGCGGCGGCCATCATGGAGCGTAACCACGATTTCATCGGCATTCCGGATCACGTGGTCATTGGTGAGGATGAAGCCTCTGCCCGCATCCAGGATCACGCCGGAGCCCAGTCCCTGGGTCTGACGCTCCCGAGGGGCCTGAGGCAGGTCGAAAAAACGGCGGAAGAAGGGGTCATCGAACAGGGGGCTGACCCGTTCCTGCACCCGGCCCCGGGTGGCCAGGTTCACCACACCGGGGATGGTCCGCTCCAGCATGGGGGCCAGGGACGGCAGGGGTTCGCCATCCACTTCTACCGGCAGACGGGCGGCCGCCGGCAGGCTCAGGCCCAGCAGGAGTACCAGCAGGAGGGGCCACAAGAGAGGTTTGTGCAACGGATGAAGGTGTTTCGTTCTCATGGCGAATCGTCAAGACACTGAGTTGCTTGAAAGGAACGCCCCGCGCTTCCCTGGCACGTTTCCATCCCGTCATTCCCGCGAATGCGGGAATCCAGTCACGGGCTGAAAATCCTGGGCTCCCGCCTACGCGGGAGTGACGACAAAGGGGCCTACGCAGCAGTGAAAACAAAGGGTCTGCCAGGGCCTCCATTGAGACTGTCGGTAAGCCTTCGGGTTCAATACCGACCATCGCCATCCCATCATCCTTCGCGGCAATTTCGGCCACGGGGCCATTCAGGACTTCAGGTGCGCCCTGGGGTCGAAAGGCATTTCCTTGCTCATGCGTTCGTACAAGGATCGGGCGGCCTTCTCGTCGGCGGGCGGCGTGTGGATCTGCAACACCAGGTACTGGTCCCCCGGCGGGGCCCCCGGCAGACCGCGCCCCTTGAGCCGCAAACGGCGGCCGGACTGTGAGCCGGCGGGGATCTTCATATCCACCCGCCCCTCCAGGGTGGGCACGCTCACCGTCGCCCCCAGGGCCGCTTCCCAGGGGGTAATCGGCAAATCCAGATGGACATCCCGTCCTTCCAAACGGAAGTAGGGATGGGGTTTGATATGGACCTCCAGATACAGATCACCCGCCGGTCCGCCGCCGGCGCCCGGGGTGCCCTGCCCCGTCAAGCGAATGCGCTGACCCTCGGTAACACCGGCCGGGACCTTCACCTGCAGGGTCCGGTCGCCGGCACGCACGGAGACGGCGCCGCCTTTGACGGCGCGTTCCAGATCCAGACGGATGCGGGCACTCCTATCCTCGCCCCGGCCGGTAAAGCCGCGCTGGGTACGGTGGCCGCGGGTTCGCTGGGCGCCCTGCCGACCGAACAAGGCCTCGAAGAATTCGGAAAAATCGCTCTGGGTGAAGCCATCATGGAAGTCACCGGAAAAACCACCGGCACGGCCACCGCCCCTCCCCCCGAACCAGGCGTCAAAATCCGGCGGCGGGCGAAAATCCTGCCCCGGGCGCCAGTGGCTACCCAGTTGATCGTAGGTTTTGCGCTTCTCCGGATCGCCCAGGACCTCGTAGGCCTCATTCACCGCCTTGAACCGTTCCTCGGCATTGGGCTCCTTGCTCACGTCCGGGTGAAACTTGCGGGCAAGGCGACGATAGACCTTCTTGATCTCGTCCTGGGTGGCGGTACGTTCCACCCCGAGCACCGTGTAATAGTCTTTGTATTCCATGGCCCGTCAGGATACTCCGAAAGCAAGTGCGCCGCGTGGGAACGCGGCGCAAAGTGGGTGTCACGGGAAAAAACCGTCGACGGACATCAGCCTTCCACGGAAATGCGACGGGGCTGGACCTTCTCCTGCTTGGGGATGCGGACCTCCAGCACACCGTTCACGCTGCGGGCGGAGATACGCTCCGCATCGGCGGTATCCGGCAGGCTGAAACGGCGGAAGAAGCTGCCGCGGATGCGCTCCACACGCTTGTAGTTCTCCCGCTCTTCCTTGGTCTCGGCCTTGCGCTCGCCGCTGATGGTGAGCACGCTGTTCTCCATGTGGATTTGGATGTCCTTGGGGTCCACGCCGGGGACATCCGCATGCAGGACATAGGCGTCCTTTTCTTCCCGGATATCCACGGCCGGCACCCAATCGGCGGCGGCGGCGGTCTCCTCGCCGCCGTAACCGCCCCCGTGCAGGCGATCAAGCTCACGGGACAACTGATTCAGAAGACTCCAGGGTTCATAACGGGTCAACATGATAACGTCCTCCTGTTCACGGCTCGTCGGTTTGGGCTGTGAGCCCCTTTCGTGAGCAGATATAGGTTCGCCGTGGAGGATTTCAAGGGGAAGCGGCCTCTCAGAGACGTTCCAGTGACAGAAGTTTGAACTGGTCGTCAACCGTGAGCCGAAAGCGGCCATGAACCCCATCATGCAGCACGAACGGACGCAGTGCAGAGGCCGGAAAACGCACCGTTCTCCCCTCCCGGGACATGGCCACTACCGCAGAGGCCGCGCCGCTGTAGTAGCGCAGGTAGTCGTCGCGAGAGATGCTGAGGTTGAAGTGAAAATGCTGCACGGGGATGGCGGGTCGGCACCGGGTTGACTGGAGAACGGCACGATCTCATTCGATGTTCTGGATCTGCTCCCGCATCTGTTCGATCTGCACCTTCAGCTCTACCGAGGCCTGGGTGGTTTCCATGTCGTTGGCCTTGGAACCCAGGGTATTGGCCTCCCGGTTGAACTCCTGCATGAGGAAATCCAGCCGTCGCCCCACCGGTTCATCCCGCTGCAGACAGGCCAGTACTTCCTTTACATGGCCGTCCAGACGGTCCAGCTCCTCGGCCACGTCCAGCTTCTGAGCCTGGAGGGCCAGTTCCTGCTCCAGCCGTCCGGGCTCCAGATCCACCCCCAGCTCACTGATGCGGGTACGCAGGCGTTCCCTCAGGGCCGTCACCACCTCCGGGCGACGGGCGCGTACCTGGGCCACCTGTTCGGTGATAGCCCGGCAGCGGCTTTCCAGCAGACTGTGAATATGGGCACCTTCACGGGCGCGGTGCTCGATCAGGGCATCCAGGGCCTCATCCAGGAGGTTCAGGGCGGAGGTATGCACCGGCTGCAGGTCGGGCTCGGACTGGCGTACCACGCCGGGCCAGCGCAGGATCTCCATGGCACTCATGCGGGCGGCGTTCATCATCCAGTGCTCCACCTTGACCACCTTGGTGATGAGTTCCTTGGCCAGGTCGTCGTTGATCTCCAGGGTGCTGTCGGTGGTGTCCGCCTTGCGAAAGCGCAGATTGCACTCCACCTTGCCCCGACCCAGGCGGGCGTTGACCCGCTCACGTACCGGACCCTCCAGGGCGCGCAACTCATCGGGCAGACGCGTGCTCACGTCCAGGTAGCGGTGGTTGACGCTGCGCAGCTCCCAGGCCAGGGTGCCGATATCGCCGGAAGATTCACATCGTGCGAATCCGGTCATGCTGCGGATCATGGGGTGTCCTTGCGGTCTCGAATGTGGCGTTGATTGTAGCGCATCCATACCCGGCTCCGGGTTCGAGGCCCCGGCAAGCGATCCATCTGCGCTCGGCGCATGGTGGCCCGGCTTACACATGTGATGAAGTCAGAAATCCACCCGGAGACTGACATAGGCCTCGGCACTGCGGCGGTTCGGCTTGATCAACGAACCTTGCGGGCGCGTATCGTACCCCCGTGCCAGGACATCGGTCAGAGATAGGGCCGCCTGCACCCGCCCCCCCAGATCACGACGCAGGTGCAGGTCCAGGAAACCGTCGCTGGCGTCGATGGCGGGACCGGTCGGGTCATCGTTCCACCGCAACGAACCGTAGTGGTAATACTCGGCGGTCAGGAGCCAGGGTTCGGTCGGGGCGAACGACAGGGCCAGGTTGACGATGTGGGCCGGCACCGACTCGACCTGCAGGCGGGCTTCACGATCGCTGCTACGACTGGACAGCAGGGACAGCCCCCCATGCAGCCACACCCGGGAGCCCGGGCGATAAGCCACCTGGGTCTCGACACCCTGCAGGATCATGCCGCCGGCATTGACGAATTCTCCCTCCGGCTCGATGCCGTGCAGCACCTTGTAGGGGACCTGGATCAGGTCATGCAGCCGGTTCCGGAACAACTTGATGTCGGTGACCAGGCGGCCATCGGCCCACTGACCTTGATACCCCAGCTCCAGAGAACGGATCACCTCGGGTGCCAGGCCGCCGGCGGAGGCGATGGCACCGTCGGCGGTACGCACCTTTTCTTCCACCAGACTGGGGGTGCGGATCGCCCTGGAGGCCACCAGCCGGAAGCTGTGGGACTCGTCGGGCATGTAGACCAGGGCCGCCCGAGGCATCAGGTCATCACCGGTGATGTCGTTGTGCTCGTACATGCCGCCCAGGTTCACCAGCCAGCGAGGATCGGGCGACCACTCCAGATTGCCGAATGCACGGTAAATCCGATTACTCACCCAACCCGGGGCATCGAAGAAATAGGGTGATTCGGAACTGTCCAGACGCGCACCCACACCCCAGACCAAGCGGGTGGCATGAGAAGCCCTCAGATGGGACTCCAGTTCCACGTCGTGGCGCCGGGAGCGGGAATTACGATTGGTGGCGAAGGGATTGTCCTGCACGTCCAGAGCAATGTATTCATCGGTCAGATCGCTGTGCTGATAGTAGTACTGCAGCCGATAGGTGGCATCGGTGTCACGGCTGTCGTGGAGTTCAAGATGCACGTGTTCCATCTGCCGCTCGAAAGTGCGAGGGGGATTTATGCGGCTGACGACCCCCTCGGACCCCTTCTGCGCCTGAGAGGCCCCGAGATGGCTGATCAGGGTGATGCCCGGCAAAAGCGTCCAGTCGATGCGCGCATCTACCGTATCCAGCCGGCGCTGATCCCGCTTACCGCGAAAGCCGTCGTCTTCCTGGTGATGGTAGGTCAGCCGGTAGGCGGTCTGAGGGGTGATGCCCCCATGGCGTATCCGCAGATCCCGGATGCCCTGGGAGCCCAGGCGGGTGACCACCCGCTGCCCCTGAGTCTCGGCCGGATGACGGGTCAGGATGTTGATGATGGCAAAAAAGGAGTTGGAACCGTAGGCTGCGGAATTCGGCCCGCGGATGATCTCGATACGCTCGATATCATCGGGACTCAACCCCAGGCTGCCCCACTGGGCACCGCCGTTGGTGGGGGTATAGATGGATCGGCCGTCCACCAGAACCTGCAACTGGCGCACGAACTGCTCACCCAGCCCATGATAAGTGACGATCGGGCGGTTGCCGTTATTTCTCCCCACCAGAAAACCCGGGACCATTCTGAGCACCTCCGCCAGGTTGCGTGCCTGGCTCCTTTCCAGCCACTGGCGATCGATCACGGTGACCGATGCGGGCGCTTCTATCAGGGGCTGCTGCAGGCGGGTGGCCGTAAGGGCCACCGGAAGGTCCATGAAATAGTCCTGCTCCAGGGCGGTCAGATCATCGGCGGCAACAGGGAGACATGCCCCGGCCATCAGGACAGCCAAACCGGCACCCCACCCTGCAGACACGCCACGCGGGCCGGCGGCATGCGCAGGCATGGACGCCATGCATGAGCGCGGTTCAAAACGGAGCATGGCCAGCCTTACGGTCGTGTCAGATCCTCTTAATGGCCAGACCATCTCATCTCTCATCCCGGCACACGTCGTCAGCAACCATCCATCGGTTTACCCGCTGTATCTAACGGACGCAACCTTCAGCCACCGACCGCATACGCGGGAGGACCGGGCCGCTCATACCCCTCCTGGATACATTCTAAGCAAAGCTGCTTCTTATGGAGAGTATAAATGATCTACCTGTCCGTCCGCACCGAAGGCCCGGCTCGCTGCCCCACTCGGAACAAGCCGGTAGACCGCAGACCGCCCTACATCAGGATGAGCGGGACGGGTATAATCCCCGGCCATTTGCCCAATTCAGGAGTCCCCCATGCGACCCAGCGGCCGTGCCCCGGACCAGCTTCGCCCCATCCGTTTCACCCGCGGGTTCACCCGGCATGCGGAAGGGTCCGTGCTGGTGGAGTACGGCGATACCCGGGTGATCTGTACCGCCACCATTGATGAGCGGGTGCCTCCGTTCCTGAAGGGCAAGGGCCGGGGCTGGGTGACGGCCGAATACGGCATGCTGCCCCGCGCGACCCATGAGCGCATGGGCCGGGAGGCGGCTCGGGGCAAGCAGGGTGGGCGCACCCTGGAGATCCAGCGCCTGATCGGCCGCAGCCTGCGGGCGGCGGTGAATCTGGAAGGGCTGGGCGAGCGTCAGATCACCGTGGACTGCGATGTCATCCAGGCCGACGGCGGCACCCGCACCGCCGCCATCAGCGGCGGCTACGTGGCCCTGTGCGACGCCATCGCCGGCCTCAAGGCCCGGCGGCAGATCAAGCGGGACCCGATGTTCGGCAGCGTGGCGGCGGTTTCCGTGGGTATCTACAAGGGCGTGCCGGTGCTGGACCTGGACTACCCGGAGGATTCCGATGCGGAGACGGACATGAACGTGGTCATGAACGAGGCCGGCGGCTTCATCGAAATTCAGGGTACGGCGGAAGGGCATGCCTTCCGGGGCGAAGAGCTGGACAGCATGCTGGCCCTGGCCCGCAAGGGAATCGCCGAGATCATCCAGGCCCAGCAGGTAGCGTTGGGCAACTGAGCTCACCCTAATGGGGGCTGGCAGACCGACTCCCACGGGCATGGGCCTCTGTGGGAGCGGCCCCCGGCCGCGAAAGATGACTGACGACGCCTACCGTATTGCGTTTCGGAGCCAAGAATGAAAATCGTGCTCGCCACCGGCAATGCCGGCAAGGTCAGGGAATTTGCGGATCTGCTGGCCGGCAGCGGCCATGAAGTCCTGCCCCAGTCCGATTTCCAGGTCAGGGAAGCCGAGGAAACCGGGCTGAGCTTTGTGGAAAATGCCATCCTCAAGGCCCGCAATGCCGCCGAACAGACCGGTCTGCCGGCCATGGCCGATGATTCGGGGATCGAGGTGGACGCCCTGGACGGGGCACCCGGGATCTACTCGGCCCGTTACGCCGGCCCCGGCGCCGCAGCGGGGCAGAACAACAGCAAACTGCTGGAAGCCCTGAAAGGGGTTCCGGAAGGTCGGCGCACCGCCCGCTTTCGCTGCATCATCGCCTTTCTGCGCCATGCCCGGGATCCTTCGCCGATCCTCTGCGAAGGGACCTGGGAGGGGGCCGTGGCCCTGCGACCGGCGGGAGATGGCGGACACGGCTACGACCCGGTGTTTCTGGTGCCGGAGTTGGGACTGACAGCGGCGCAGATCAGCGCCGAGGAAAAGAACCGGCGCAGTCATCGGGGCCAGGCGCTCACCTCGCTGCTGACGCGTCTGGGCGGGCCGCGGTAAGGGGCATCCCTCGACCGGATATTGCGCCTCTG
>NZ_JAJNQM010000045.1:0-27859 GCF_022227785.1 Ectothiorhodospira lacustris
CTGACCGACTGGAGCAACGCCTTCCAGGAGATCGTCTGGCACGAAATCGAGAAGGATGCCCAGGGTTTCAGGGACGGCCGCTAGTGCGTGATCGGCCACCCCGGTGCTGCCCGGGGTGGCACTCCCCGGAACCTTCCACCACAGACAGGAAAACGGTGTTCCCATGCTGACATCATTGAATACCGCCGTGCCCCTGCAGGATACGGCCCGACCCCTGCTTGAACTGAGCAACGTGGAAGTGGTGTATGACCGGGTGTTCCTCGCCATCAAGGGCGTGTCGCTGAAGATCGAGCAGGGGCAGATGATCGCCCTGCTGGGCAGCAACGGCGCCGGCAAGAGCACCACCCTCAAGTCCATCAGCGGTTTGCTGGCACCGGAACGGGGTCTGGTCACTCGCGGCAATCTTTGGTTCAAGGGGCAGGACATGTTGCCGCTGACGCCGCCCAAAAGGGTGGCCGCCGGTCTGGTCCACGTGCTGGAGGGACGACGCATCTTCGAGCACCTGACCCCGGAGGATAATCTGCTGGCGGCCTTCCCCTTGCGGGGCAGCCGGCAGCGCTATCAGGAACTTAGGGAACAGGTGTTCACCTATTTTCCCCGCCTGAAGGAGCGGGCCCGCACCAAGTCCGGTTACCTTTCCGGCGGCGAGCAGCAGATGCTGGCCATCGGCCGCGCCCTGATGACCGAGCCGGACCTGATCATGCTGGATGAACCCAGTCTGGGCCTTTCCCCGCTGCTGGTGCAGGAGATCTTCGAGATCATCCGCAAGATCAACGAGGAACAGGGTATGAGCGTGTTGCTGGTGGAACAGAACGCCACCGCCGCCCTGGCCGTGGTGGACTATGCCTACCTGCTGGAAAACGGTCATGTGGTCATGAGCGGTGAGGCCGCCGTGCTGCGGGAGAATCCGGATGTACAGGAATTCTATCTGGGCGGTGCGGGCAAGGTGGATTACCTCAACGTGAAACATTATCGACGCCGCAAGCGCTGGCTTGCTTGAGTCGCGCAACGTCCTTAACAAGGAGCCATGTCATGTCTGCTGCCGTCACCATTCCGCTGGATTCAAGCGTCCGCTCCCAGGCGGCCCTGCGGCCGGGGCTGTCACTGGCCGGTCAACTGGGCCTGCGGGTCCGTCTGGCCTCAGTGGTGTCCCGGGACCAGGATGCCGGCGAACGCAAGGCCCTGTTGCAGAGTATCCTGGCGGCCCGGGGACTCAATGATGGCCTGGTGGAAGTGATCACCCATGCCTCGGTCACCGACGGGGTGATGGAACTCATCGGCCGGGACCCGGACTCGCCGGTGGTCATGTCCACCCATGCCCGCGGCCTGGTGGGGGAGGCCGTGGCCGGCAGCGTGGCCAGTCACATGGTCAGGCACACCCACCGGCCCCTGCTGTTCACCGGGCCGGAGTTTGCCGAGGACTGGACCGGCCCCATCCGCACCCTGCTGGTCTGCCTGGATGGTTCGCCCCTGTCCGAGGCCATGCTGCCGGAGGCCGTCTCCTTTGCCCGCGCCATCGGCGCCGACATCCGTTTGATCCAGGTGCTCAAGCCGTCTTTCGGCGGGGGTGGCGGGGCCGACTCCGGTGAATGGGTCTACCTGCGTCGGGTGGCCGATCACGTGCCGGATCTGTACGGCATGTCCGTCAACTGGGATGTCCTTCACGGCAAGGACGTGGCCCAGGCGGTGGTGGACTATTCCGCCCTCATCAAGGGCGCCGTGATCGCCATGACCACCCACGGGCGAACCGGCCTGCAGCGGGCACTCATGGGCAGCTTCGCCCGCGAGGTGGTCCGCGCCGCCCGCTCGCCGGTGCTGGTGATGCGTCCCGAAGACAAATCCTGAAGGAGAATGCCCCATGAAGGTACTGGTACCGGTGAAACGGGTCGTCGATTACAACGTGCGGGTGCGTGCCCGCTCGGATGGTTCCGGTGTGGACCTGGCCAATCTGAAAATGTCCATGAACCCCTTTGACGAGATCGCCATGGAAGCGGCCGTGCGCCTGAAGGAGGCGGGGCAGGTGAGCGATGTGGTGGCGGTGAGCATCGGTACCGATGCCTGTCAGGACGTGCTGCGCACTGCCCTGGCCTTCGGCGCCGACCGGGCCATCCTGGTCAAGACCCCGGAAGCCGCCCTGGAGCCGGTGGTGGTCAGTCGCATCCTCAAGGCCATCGTCGATGAAGAAGCGCCGCAGCTGGTGCTCATGGGCAAGCAGGCCATCGATGACGACTGCAATCAGACCGCCCAGATGCTGGCGGCCCGTCTGGGCTGGGGGCAGGGCACCTTTGCCTGCAGGCTGGTGTTGGCGGACGGCGAGGCCCGGGTCAGCCGGGAAGTGGATGGCGGTACCCGCACCGTGGCTCTGCCGTTGCCGGCGGTGGTCAGCACCGACCTGCGGCTCAATGAACCCCGCTACCTGAAACTGCCCAACATCATGAAGGCCAAGAAAAAACCACTGGACATCAAGCCCCTTGACAGCCTGGGCGTGAATACGTCCACCGACATCCGCTGTCTGGGCGTGTCGGAACCGCCGGCACGCAAGCCCGGGGTGCGGGTGGAGAGCGTGGAAGAATTGCTCCATCGGCTCAAGCACGATGCCCAGGTGATCTGAAAAGGAGAACAACCATGACAGTCCTGGTAGTGGCGGAACACGATCATAAAATCCTTTCCGATGCCGGTCGACGGGCGGTGGCGGCGGCGACGGCCCTGGGGGAAGACATCCGGGTTCTGGTGGCCGGTCACCACTGCCGTGCCGTGGCCGAGGCCGCGGCACGGCTGCAGGGTGTAACACAGGTACTGCTGTGTGATGACCCGCTGTATGAACACCAGCTGGCGGAACCCCTGGCGGTACTGATCGCCGCCCTGGCTGCCGACCATCAGGCGGTGGTGGCCGCCGCCACCAGTCACGGCAAGGACGTGATGCCCCGGGTGGCGGGCCTGCTGGACGTGGGGCAGGTATCGGACATCACCGCGATCGAAAGCCCCACCGTCTTCCAGCGTCCCATCTATGCAGGCAATGTCATGGCCCGGGTCTGTTGCGAGGAGCGCATCCGGGTGCTGACCATCCGCACCACGGCCTTTGCCCCGGCCGCAGAAGGTGGGCAGGCAGAGATCACGACCATCGCGGCCGGCCCCGATCCGGGAGTGTCCCGGTTCGTGGAGGACGCCATGACCCGCAGCGAACGGCCCGAACTGGGCGCGGCCCGGGTGGTGATCTCCGGTGGGCGGGGCGTCGGTAGCGCGGAGGGCTTTGGATTGCTGGAGGCGGTGGCCGATGAACTGGGCGCCGCCATCGGTGCCTCCCGAGCGGCGGTGGACGCGGGGTTCGTGCCCAACGACTATCAGGTAGGCCAGACCGGCAAGATCGTCGCCCCGGAGCTGTACATCGCCGTGGGCATCTCCGGCGCCATCCAGCACTGGGCCGGCATGAAGGACAGCAAGGTGGTAGTGGCCATCAACAAGGACGAGGAGTGCCCCATGGTGCAGACCGCCGACTATGCCCTGGTGGGGGATCTGCTGGAGATCCTGCCGTCGCTGCGGGACGGACTCAGACAGATGAAGGCCTGACCCACCACCCTCACCCGGAGAAACCCGCCATGTCGGAACGTGAAAGCATGGAATTTGATGTGGTCATCGTCGGCGCTGGCCCGGCCGGCCTGGCGGCGGCGATTCGTCTACGGCAACTGGCCGCGGCTGCCGGTCGGGAGCTGTCGGTCTGCGTCCTGGAAAAGGGCTCCGAGGTGGGTGCCCATATCCTCTCTGGGGCCGTGTTCGACCCCCGGGCTCTGAACGAACTCATTCCCGATTGGCAGGCGCGGGGGGCACCCCTGCACACGCCGGCCACCGAGGATGCCTTCCTGTGGTTGGGCCGGGAACGGTCGGTCAAACTGCCGTTGCCGCCCCAGATGCACAACCAGGGCAATTACATCATCAGCCTGGGCAATCTCTGCCGCTGGCTGGCCCAACAGGCCGAGGATCTGGGGGTGGAGGTCCTGCCCGGTTTCCCGGCGGCGCAGATCCTGTTTGATGATCAGGGCGCGGTGATGGGCGTGGCTACCGCCGACATGGGCCGCCTGGCCGATGGCAGCGAAGGCCCCCAGTTCGAGCCGGGGGTGGAACTCCACGCCCGCCAGACCCTGTTCACCGAGGGCTGCCACGGTTCACTGACCAAACAGCTGATGGCACACTTTGATCTTCGGGATGGCGTTGATCCTCAGACCTACGGCCTGGGGATCAAGGAACTCTGGGAGGTGGACCCGGCCCGGCACCGGCCCGGCACCGTTCGCCACACCATCGGCTGGCCGCTGGACCACGGCACCTACGGCGGTGGATTCCTCTATCACCTGGAAGACCATCAGGTGGCGGTGGGTTTCATCGTCGGACTGGATTATCGCAACCCCTATCTGAGCCCCTTCGAGGAGATGCAGCGGTTCAAGACCCATCCCGCCATCCGCGAGGTGCTGGAGGGCGGGCGCCGCATTGCCTTCGGGGCCAGGGCCCTGGTGGAGGGCGGCTGGCAGAGCATTCCCCGTCTCAGCTTCCCGGGTGGCCTGTTGGCCGGAGACGCCGCCGGTTTTCTGGATGTGCCCCGCATCAAGGGTAGCCACAACGCCATGAAGAGCGGCATGACGGCGGCCGAGGCAGTGTTCGATCTGCCGGCCGACGGGGCCGGGCGGCGGGGCGAGGCCGTCGATTACCGGCAGCGTCTGGATCAGACCTGGGTGATGCAGGAGTTGCATGCGGCTCGCAACATCCGTCCCGGTTTTCGTTGGGGCCTGTGGGGTGGTCTAGCCCATGCCGCCCTGGAAACCTACGTGCTCAAGGGCAGGGCGCCTTGGACCCTTCACCATCATCCGGACCATGCCGCCCTGCAGCCGGCGGCATCCTCGACCCCCGTCGAGTATCCCAAGCCCGACGGCACGCTCACCTTCGACCGGCTTTCCTCGGTGTTTCTGTCCAACACCCACCACGAGGAAGGCCAGCCGGTCCACCTGCAACTGCGGGACCCGGCGCTGCCCCTGTCACTGAACCATGCCCGCTTCGCCGGTCCCGAAACCCGCTACTGCCCTGCGGGGGTCTATGAATACGTGCAAAAGAACAGTTCGGGTGCGCGCCTGCAGATCAACGCCCAGAACTGTGTGCACTGCAAGACCTGCGACATCAAGGACCCGGGCCAGAACATCAACTGGGTGGCGCCCCAAGGGGGGGATGGCCCTAATTATCCTGCCATGTAGGGCCATCTCGGGCCGGATCAGCCTTCGATCCGGGCGGCGATCGCTTCGCCCAGGGTACGGGTGTTGCCTTGTCCGCCGATGTCGGGGGTCAGCACCCGGGAATCTCCCTCGGTCAGCACCCCTTCAAACGCCGTCACGATGGCCTGGGCCGCCGCCTGGTGGCCCAGGTGTTCCAGCATCATCGCCGCCGACCAGATCTGGCCGATGGGGTTGGCGATCCCCCGACCGGCAATGTCCGGGGCACTGCCGTGTACGGGTTCGAACAGGCTGGGGAAGGTGCCGTCGGGATTGATGTTGGCCGACGGGGCCACGCCGATGGTGCCGGCACAGGCCGGTCCCAGGTCGGAGAGGATGTCGCCGAACAGATTGCTGGCCACCACCACGTCGAACCAGTCGGGGTGAAGCACGAAATTGGCCGTGAGGATGTCGATGTGATACTGGTCCACCGCCACCTGCGGATAGCGCTCGGCCATGGCTTTCACCCGCTCGTCCCAGTAGGGCATGGTGATGGAAATCCCGTTGGACTTGGTGGCGGAGGTCAGTTTGCGACGGGGGCGGCGATCGGCCAGTTCAAAGGCATACTGCAGCACCCGGTCGACCCCGATCCGGGTCATCACCGTCTCCTGGATCACCACCTCCCGCTCGGTGCCTTCGAACATGCGGCCGCCGATGCTGGAATACTCGCCTTCGGTATTTTCCCGCACCACGTAGAAATCCATGTCACCGGGGCTGCGTCCCGCCAGGGGGCTGCGGATGCCGGGCAGCAGCTTGCAGGGGCGCAGGTTGATGTACTGGTCGAAGGCGCGCCGGAACTGGAGCAGGGAACCCCACAGGGAAATATGGTCCGGCACCCGCGCCGGGTCGCCCACGGCACCGAAGAAGATGGCGTCAAAGCCCTTGAGCCGCTCGAACCAGTCCTCGGGCAGCATGCGGCCGTGGGCCAGGTAGTAGTCGCAACAGGCGAAGTCGAAATGGGTGTATTGCAGGTCGATGCCGAAGCGCCGGGCCGCGGCCTCCAGGGCGCGCAGGCCCTCGGGCATGACCTCATTGCCGATACCGTCGCCGGGGATGACGGCGATTGAATGTGACATGAAGAACTCCAGTTGCCGTGCCTGCCCTGGCCGGATAGTTGAGTGGGTTATTGAGTAATGGTGCAACGCACCCGGATCTGGCATATGGTATCGCCTGAATCCAAGGTTGTGTCACCGATGCACCGTTTCCTGGGAGGTTCTTCGCATGTACAAGTTCAGGGTGCCGTTGTCTTTGCTGGTTGCCGGGCTGTCCGGCACCGCCTGGGCGGGTCAGGTGGTGGAAGTCACCCTGTTTCCCGGTCAGGCCGGCGTGGTGATGGAACAGACGGCCACCTTGAGTGCCGGTCAGGGGGTGATCACCGTGGACCGGCTACCCGCCGATCTGGACACGGCCGGCCTTCGGGTCAGTGCCCGAGGCCCCGAGGGATTGATACTGGGCACCCTGGAGACCCGGGTGGTGCATGGTCGTGATCTGGCCCATCCCACGGAGCAGGCCCTGACGGAAAGACTGCAGGCGCTGGAGGATCAGCAGCGGGGGATCACCGATGAGATTCGTGCCGGTGAGATCCAGCTGCGTCTGGTGGAGCGGATGGGACAGGCCGCGTCGCCGACGGAATCGGGCCTGAGCCCGGACCAGTGGCCCCGGGCCTGGCAGGTGGTGGGGGAGGGTGCCCTGGACATCCTGCGCACCATCCAGAACCACGAGCAGTCCCTGCGTGAAGTGGAGGCGGATATCCAGCGCATCCGTGACGAACTGGAGACCCTGCAACGAGGCCGTCGGGATACCCTGGAGGCGCGGGTGCATTATCAAAGCCCGGTGGCGGGAGAAGCCGTCCTGACCCTGGAATATCGGGTCCGCCATGCCGGCTGGCGCCCCCTCTACGAGGCCCGCCTGGATACCGCCACCGGTGAGCTGCGGCTGGTGCAGCGGGCAGAGCTGCGTCAGAATACCGGTCAGGACTGGAATGATGTGATCCTGCGACTGTCCACCGCCCGTCCCGAACTGGGCGGTCGGCTGCCGGAACTGCAGCCCTGGTATGTGGACGTGGCCAGGCCGACGCCGGCACCCACGGCACGACGTTCCCAGGAGGTGACCATGGATGCCCTGATGTCCATGGCACCGGCGCCGGAGATGAAGGCCGGTGAGCAGATGGCTGACCTGGAGGCAGCGGAGTTCAGTGCCCTGTACCGAATCGCGGGGCAGGTCAGCATCCCTTCGGACAACCAGCCCCATCGTCATACCCTGGCGGAGCATCGTCTGGAGGCTAGCCTGTCGGCCCGGGCCGTGCCCCGGCTGATGCCCCACGCCTACCTGTTTGCGGAAACCACCTTCGAGGGGGCGGCGCCGCTCCCGGCCGGACAGGTGAGCCTGTTCCAGGACGGTAGCCTGGTGGGAGGGGTGCCGTTCCCGTCCCTGCAGCCCGGCAGTCCCCTGCGTCTGTCCTTCGGGGTGGATGAGCGCATCGGCATCCGCTACGAACTGGACCGGGACAGCCGCGGTCAGGAGGGGCTGATCCGCCGCCAGCAGCGGCTGGAGCGGGCGTACCTGATCTCGGTGCATAATGCTCACCCGCGTCCCGTGGATGTCACCGTACTGGATCAGCTCCCGGTGGCCCGCGACGAACGCATCAAGGTGGAACTGGGCAGCCGGAGCACACCGCCCACTGAGCGGGACGTGGACGGCAAGCGGGGAGTGCTGGCCTGGCACCAGTCTTTGGAGGCGGATGCCCGAACTCAGATCCGCTTCGCCTATACCCTGACCTGGCCTGAGGACGTGGAGGACATCATTGGACTGCGCTGACCCATGAAGCGGCTAAGAACTCACTACGAAAACCTGCAGGTCACCGAGAACGCGAGTCCTGAAGTCATCCGGGGTGCCTACAAGTTCCTGTCCCAGAAGTGGCACCCGGACAAGAACCAGCATCAGCGGGAGAAGGCGGAGCGGATCACCAAGATCATCAACGATGCCTACACGGTGCTGTCCGACCCTGAGCGGCGCCGTGAGCATGATACGTGGATCGCCAATCAACGTTACGCCCGCGGATTCCAGCAGCCGGAACCGGCGGCCCGGCCCAGCAGCGCCCGCCGGTATGCCTATCAGTATTCCTACGCCCTGACGCCCGCAGCGGTCGGGCGTGGCGAGCGTTTCATCGATCTGGCCGACGGCACCGTGATGGATCTGAAGACGGGCCTGCAGTGGTTTGTTCACTCGGTGGGGGAATCCTGGCTCGGCGGCACGGTGTACGGTAGCCCCGATGTCTTTTCCGCCGAGTCGGCCATGGTTCGTCTGCAACACTTCAACAGCAACGGGCACGCGGGGTTTCGGGACTGGCGCATTCCCAACAAGAAGGAACTCAAATCCCTCTATGCCCGCAGCTTGATCTCATTTCGGCGGGGTCTGGACGAGTCCGTTTTTTCCCGGGATTACAAGGCGCCTTACTGGACCCTCTACGATAACCCCTGGCTCTACGAGAACCGGCCCCGGGTCGTCTCCCTGACTACGGACAATTCCTCCAGTGACACCGACGAGCCCTTTGGCCGACTGCGCTGGGTGCGAGGACCCGACCCGGCCATGCTGGTCGAACTGCTGCATCAGATGGCCCGGGAGTGCATGAACCGGCGCGCCTTCGACAAGGCCATGGAGCACCTGGAGGCGGCATTGAAACTGTCGGCGGAACCGGGACGGGTGGAGACCGACAATCTCACGGTCATCCTGCGTGACCTGGCGGTGACCTGTTTCGAGGCACGGGATCATACGGCGGCGGAAGGTTGGCTGCTCAAGGTACTGGAGCAGAAACAGCAGACATACGGCTATGCCCACATGGAGGTGTTCCACACGCTGGTGGACCTGGCCGCCCTGCAGAAATCCACCGACCGGTTGCCTCAGGCTCGGGAGACCCTGCTGGAGGCCTACGAACTCCTGTCCGGCCTGGATGAATATGACCAGGCCGCCCAGCTGGGGGTGCTATACGACCTGCTGGTACTGCTGATCTGGAGTCGGGATTTTGCCCGCGCGGAGGCCCTGATGACCGATTATGTGGAAGGATTGGGGGACGAGGGTTTCAGCGCCCTGCCCGAACGCACCATCCTTATGTTCCTGGTACTGGGACTGCTCCGGGAGACCATGGGTCAGGGGGAGAGCGCGGCGGATCTGTACCGCCTGTTCCTGCGGGTGGCACCCCCGCCCCTGGCGTCGGCGGGGGATTTCAAGCGGGTGGGGGACTCAGGCCCGCTCAGGCCACGGCCCTGATCATGGCGACCAAGGCGCACACGAGGCCGATCACCGCCCATATCCCCGCAATGATGGCGACAATAACGGCGGCGATCAGGTCGGTGACGCTGACCAGCATGCCCGGGACCAGGGCATGCAGAAAGGTGACGATGAGGGTCGCCAGCAGGGAACTCAGGACCAGCAGCATCAGGCCCCTGTTTTCCAGGAAGCGGGGATGGGCGGTCACCAGCACGCCGATGCAGACCAACTTGCAGGTCATGAGCAGACCGAGGACGACGGCGGCGCCGGCGGTGGGAAATCCGGCATAGCCCAGAGCCGCGTAGGCCACCGGTCCGAAGGGTACGGCCAGCAGCAGGCCGACGAGCAGCATCAGCAGGGTGAAGGCGGCAAACCCGGTCATCAGACAGGCAATCAGGACCAGAAAACTGAAGATCAGGGTCAGCACCCCCTGGATGCGTCCCGTGACCCGCTCCGGCAGCAGCAGGGGGGCGGTCATGAGCAGGGCGGTGAACAGAAGCTGAGCATCCAGCAGGGCCAGTGACGGTATTCCCCAGCCCACGGTGCCGGCGGGCAGTGCCGGAAAGAGGGCGCTGATCGCCGTGCCCAGTTCGATCAGCAGCACCAGGCCCAGGAGGGCCACCGCCAGCACAAAGAGGGGACGATACAGCGGACGGGGCTTCATTCCGGCCACCGTACCCGGCTGTTGCCCTGTCGGTTTTCCAGACGCAGTTGCCCGCCCTGGTCGTAGATGATGAAAGCCGGCGGGTCCCCACGGGGGTAATCGTCCGGCCAGATCTGGGGTTGGACGGATTCATCTCCGATCCGCTGGCCCTGAACCGGTTCATAGCGGATGCGGACCTGTCCTTCCACCGCGAGGACAAGTCGTCGGGTCCGGGTACCCGGTGCCGGCAGTACTTCGTAGACCACCGTCTGGTTGCCGCTCAGATGCAGCACCTGGGGAAAGCCCGCTCCGTCCCGGCGCAGATCCGTCGCCTGCACGCCGGGTCCGCCGGCCAGCCCCCTCAGGGTGGAAATCCATCCCGGAGGCTCGAATGTATCCGGCATGCCCGGTGATGATCCCCGAGCCAGCATCCAGGTAATCCCCACCGTGCACAACACGGCTGCCAGCACAAGCAGGAGTTGTAGTACCTTGGGGGGCATGTCCGTTCTCCTGACGGCCGTTGTGCAGATCCGTCCTTCAACGTTGGGGATTGGCGGGATTTATGATGATGGGATCCCTTAATGGGATGGGAGTTATTCCCCCGGGCCGTCCGCATTTCAGGTAAAGATCGACTTCGGAACCGATCGGCACCGGGGTGCCGGTGGCGGGATGGGTCCGCTCCACGTCCCAGAAGGGTCCCAGGCAAGTCCTGCCCTGGGCAAAGGCCATGCCGACTTCCAGTCCCGCTTCACGAATGGCCTGTCTGGCTGCAGCGATCCTCTGGTTCTCCACGTCAGGAATCCGTATCAGTTGAGGCCCGCTGGATACGATCAGATCGACCTGGCTCCCGGCGCTGACGCGCACCCCTGACTCGGGTTCGCCGCGGATTACCCGACCTGCCGTAATCTCGCCATCATGTTCAGGGGTTTGTGCTCCCGCCCGGAGTCCGGCTGCCTCCAGGTCGAGGATGGCCTGTGCCGGCATCAGATCTTTCAGCGGCGGCACTTCGACCGGCTTATCTCTAGAGTTCATCCACCAGGTCAGCCCCCCGACGCCGACCGTCAGTACCAGGGCGAGTACGATGATGACCCACCAGGGAAAGCCCGCGGCAGCCGCCGGGGCCGGTTCGGTCACCTCAAAGGTGATCATGGGGCCCTGATCGTATTCCTCGTCGGTATTGTCCACGGACATCAGATCCAGGCGCATCCCGTAACGCCCCGGCAGGGTACCCGGCGGGATCGTGACATGTACCCGGAAGGTCTGGGTCTGACCCGGTTGCATCGCCCGTTGATCCGGTGATTCCAGTCTCAGCCAGGTGGGCAGCGTCCCTTCCAGAGGAACCGCCCGGGCCCGCGCCTCGACGCTGCGGCCACCCACGTAACGTACCCCGAAGCTGGCCTCGCCCTTGCCGCCGGTCAGCGTCAGGCGGTCATCGGTCGGGGTGATTTCGTAATAATTCGGCATTGTGCTTACCCCCTTGTTATCGGAACTGCAACTCTTTGCGGTCGTAGGTCACGTAGGCAGGCTTCTCGCTCTCGATGATGGTGTGGATCAGTGCCTCATGGGGAGCGGCCGCCGCCGGTGCCGTGACCCGCAGATGAAAGGGACGGTGTCGGCCTTCCCGATCCAGGTTCTCGTGGAGTTCGAAGCCTGTATGGCCGGTGGCGATCTCCAGAAACCGGATCAGGCCCCGGGGGGTGCCACGCAGGCGCGACAGGTCGGCCGCGGCACAGCACAGTTCCCGCAGGCGACCCAGCCCGCTGGGCAGCATCCCACCAGCGCCGTCATCGGCCAGACGGGGCAGAAAACGGTCCAGGTCCACCCAGCGGGCCAGGAACGGGACCATGGCTTCCGGTGCCCGTCGGGGGTCAAACAGGCTGTCCATCCGGGCCAACAGTTCCTCGCTGGGTTGGGGTAGCCGGGCCGCCACCTCCAGGATCGCATCCAGGGGGGAACCCGGCCGGATGGCCGCCTGGTAGACCGCGGGCAACAGGGCTTCAATCTCCCGGCGCCGCATCGTGACGGACCTCGATGACATGATCGCCGCTGCAGAACAGGAAACCCTCTCCCGCCGTTACCACGTCGGGATATTCCAGCCGGGAGGCAGGGATGAAGCCTTCCTCCCCGCGGGTGCCCGCAAAAATCCCCAGCGGACCGCCGCAAAGCAGGGTCGGCGGCCGGTCGACCCGGTGGTGCCGGGGGGCGATGGCCAGGGCATCCAGTCGGTGCAGCAGGCGTTCGGTATCCCTCAGGGGCAGGCCGCTGTCCAGTCGCGGCAGTTGCCAGAGGGCGTCTTTGGCGGCACTGTCCAGGGTGGCAATGCCGGCGTGAAATGTGGCGGCATGCACGTGCTCACCGTCGAAGGCCAGAGCGCGACAGGAGCCGCCGCGCCACTTCCGTGCCATGGCACGCCAGCCCTCAGCATCTTCCGGATCACGGCGCAGCTCCCAGTACAGGCAGCCGTCTCCTTCCTCGCCACCCACCGCCGCCAGCCCGGCCCAGAGGTAATGGCGAGGCCCCACGGTCTGAATCCGCAGGACTCTTACATCCCGACCCTTGAGGCCGATGTGACGAAAGCTCTGAATACGTTCGTCGTTGCACAGGTAAACGCCGCCGGTGGCGCGCGCGGCCACGGCGATCTGGGTGCCGATACGCGGTGCTTCCACGGTGGTGACTGCATACAGGGGCATGGCCTGAGCGGTCGCATCCACCAGCACCGGCATGGGTCCGCCCCCGGGAGGGAGCTGAAACAGCCCCTCGTCGGTGGCCAGCAGCAGGATGGCTTCACCGCTGCGTCGATACCAGGCGGCATCATGGATGGTGAAACCGAGATTGTGGGTGTCAGTCCAGTGACGGCCGCAATCCCGGCTCAGGCGAACGTTGCTGCCGTTGCGACCTGCCGCCGGTGCCTGGGTGATGAGGGCCGTCAGGCCGGGCACATGGGGCGAGCAGGTGATGCAGCGGATGATTTCCGCAGGGAATTCAGTCAGATGTTCCCAGCCGGTGCCGTTATCGGTGGAGCGGAACAGGGCGCCCCCGGCCCCGGCCAACCAAAGCCCCTGATGAAAGGGGTCCGCCGCCAGGGCCGCCACATCCCGGTCGGGGGCCTGTTCCACCAGGAAACGGACCCGTTCGGCATAGATGACCCCGGGTTCGCCAAGGATGCTGTGATAGACGTCGGAGACGTGCAGCCGGCGTCGCAGGGCATGGGTGCCCAGGGGATTGATCATCTTGTGCAGTCGACCGATCACCCGCCGCCTGACCGCCTCGGGCGACTCCTGGGCATGCAGGATCAGCCGTGCGCTGACGGTGACGGGCTTGTAGCCGAACCAGTCCACACGGCAGACCGTGCCCAGAGGCCGACGCTGGTCAACGGCCTGTTGCACCCGGGCCAGGGCCTCCCGGGTCTGGGCCTGCTCCAGATCCTGCCGCCGGTGGCAGCCGCCGGTGCCGCCGGTCAGGGCCGGTACCAGCAGCAACTGCACGGTGCCCGGCGAGGCATATTGCCAGTGATCGGCCTGAGCCGTCGCCTGGGCACGGCCCACGCTGCCTTCACGCAGGGCCACAGCCTCGAAATCCCGGGCCGTCACGGCCCGGTGCAAGCTGTGCAGCTCCCGCGGGCCGCGTAGCATCGCATTGTCCAGGGTTTCAACCTCGCTGCCGCCCACGGCGGCTTCCGGATTGCACACCCTCAGTCCGGCGATGGGATCCTTGAGCACGACCAGGGTCTGCGCCGCCACATTACCGGCAAGACCACCCCCCCGGCGATACCAGGCCAGTATCTGTCGACCGGCCGCGGGGATGGCGGCCAGTGCCTGGGGTGCCCGCGGGGGGCCGGCAGCGGGCTGGACGCCGTCCGCCAGGTGGACCGCGGGGGCAAAGCTGACGATGCCATGGGTCCGGTCCACCACATAGGCGATGCTGTCCGCACGGGTTCGGCCGAAGTGTTCGACCTCGTTCCAGATCCGGTACTGTCGACCCTGGTGAACGAGGGCGGGGACGCGGGCGTCCAGGGGTGCCTCCGATTCCACCGCCACCACCAGATCCAGGGGGTCGCCGGTGGGGGCGATGACCGGCGGCCGGTGCAGCCGAAAACTCTGTCCGGGAAGGCCGCTGGAAAGGCCCAGGCACTCACCTTCCACGGCTTCGCAGTGAAAGGCCGTGACGGCGATCTCATCGACCTCGGGAGGGAGCGCCACCGCCTGTGCGGTGGCAAACACGGGAGGGGCTTCGCCGGGGGCGGTTCTGGTGACGGTGACCCGTGTCCCCCGGGGAATCGTGACGGGGCGGGTACTGCCTTCCGTCCGAGAAAACAGCAAGGTCACCCGGGCGGCGCCGGGTGGTGCCAGCCTGACACCCATCAGCCGCAGGAACTCCACCTGGGCCTTTTCCGGGATTCGGTTGATGCGGTACAGCATGACCTGGGTGAGAAAGGCATAGAGTTCCAGCAAGGTGGTGCCGGGATCCCCGGGACTGAGGTCCGTCCATGCCGGGCACCGTGCCAGCACCAGGCGTTTGGCCTCGGCCAGCAGGTCATCAAAGCTGCGATCATCCAGCCTGGGGGAGGGTAGGGTCATGGCGGTGGCGTCTCGTGCCCACCGATATCGTGCAGACCGCCCTGACGCAGGTCGAACCCCAGAGCCAGTTCTCCCTCTTCGCCGCTGTCTCGCAGGCGGTAGTGCAGCACGATGTCCAGGATGGCGGGGTTGCCGGTGTGATGCAGATCGGAACCCGCCTCAAGGCGGATGATCACGGCGCGGGGTTCCCACCGTCGAATGGCTTCCCCCACATAGTGAATGGCCAGGCCCGCGGTGCCCGTATCGTTGGGAGCAAAGACCAGGCGATGCAGCCGGCAGCCGTAATCGGGACGCATGACCCGCTCCCCGGGACAGGTGCTGAGCAACAGGAGAACGGACTGGCGCACGGCCTGCTCTTCCTCGATCATGGCGATACCGCCGCCGCTGGTCAGCCTCGGACCCGTGGCGGGTCCGATGGGGTCGGTGGCGGCCGCGTCCATCGGCAGCGCGAACCACCAGGCACGATCCGTGGGTCTTTTCATCGCTGCCTCACAAGGTGTTGGCCGCTGTCGCGCACCCGGTACTGCACATGACCGGGCGGGGTGCCGTCGGTGATGCCCGTCAGGGTGTCAAGACAGACCGCGCGTCCTTCGATCCTGATGAACGACGAATACCCTCCCATGACGCCGAGGGTGGTCTGACAGGGCTTGATGCTCGGCCCCAGATTGGGGCAACCACGCACGGGGTTGCCGGGGGGATCGCCCGCCACCAATATGGGGTCATCCTGAATACGCACCCAGTGCTGGCTGGCCTTGACGGTGATCCGGCCCAGTTCGTGGGCACAGCGAAGGTCCGCGTTTCGGGTGAGAAATTCCATGGTCATGCCTGCTCCATATCGATGGTCCGGGCACGCAGTGTCAGGGGCTCTTCAGGGCTTTCCAGCACCAGGGTGCCGGCGGCGTGAAGCACGATACCCTCCGGGGTCAGATGCAGGTAGCTGCCACTGCGGTTCTGCAGCCGGATGGAACCGTCCCCATCGTTGAACTCGATGCGCTGACCACCTCGTGTCGTCAGAAGGTAGGGGCGCTGGGAGCGGCCGCGACGGGTCCGACCCAGGCCCCTCGGGGGGCCTTCGCCGCCATAGATCCCCCCCAGCACGATGCCCCTGGCGGGATCCCCCTCCGGCAGCGCCACCACCACCTGGTCACCGACCTCGGGCAAGGCCACCAGGCCCTTGTCCCTGCCCGCGCCGGGTTGTGTGACCAGCAGCCAGGGACTCACTGCCTCTGCGTAGCTGTCCAGCAAAACCTGCACCCGGCCTCGGGACTCCGGGTCAGCCACGTCGCAGACCTCGCCCAGCACCAGTGTCTGCATGGGTGAAGGTGGGTCCTGTGGCTGCGGGCGGCTGCTCAGCTCGCACTGATAACCTTGCCGGGTATCCACCGAATGCACCACCGCGGTGAGCAGAAACGGGGGCAGCCCACCTGTGGCCAAGCCTCGCGGGGTGACCCACATGCCTGGCCGCAGCTGGGCGTCGCCTTCGGCCACGCCTTCAAAGGTCAGGCCTTCATGGCGCAGCCGTACGGCCTCGCTGCGGGCCAGGGCCAGGGCCTCGGCCTCGCCGGCCAGCGGGCGTCCCGGCAGGGTGCGGGCCAGGGCCGGGCCTGGGTCGGGATCAGACCGGAACGGGAGGGGGGTGATGCCCTGCCGGGCCACGCCGGTATGGGGATCCCAGCCCAGGACCTGCACTGCGTCCACCTGGCGGAGCCGATTGTCCTCGATCGCGGCCTCGAAAAGGTCCTTGCCCAGGACCAGCTCCCTGTCCGCGGCGGTCGGTGGCGTGGGTGTCAAGAGGCACACCGCCCCCTCGCGCAGATGAAAATGCAGTCCACTGCGGCCGCAGTAATGGCGCAACAGGGCCAGATCGTGAGGGAATCGGGGGATGATGCGAGACCACAAGGGGCCTTCTTCCTCCACCGCCTCTTCCACCGTCATGTCTGCCGCGGTGCACAGGGTACGGAGCAGTTCCGCGGTGGTCACCTCCACATGGGTACTGAGGCTCTGTCGGCGTTGCAGCCGAGCCAGGGCGTCATAGGCCCGCAGGCGCAGGGTAAAACCACCGGAGGGCTCGTGAAGGTATTCCAGGGCCGTGATCTCACCACTGAACAGGGGGTGGGATGCCAACGCCACCGTCAGCAGGCGGCCGATGGCGGGAAAGTCAGGTTGATCCCTCTGGTCCGGATCGGGCCAGGGTGTCGACCAGCAGAGTTCGCACTGGCTGGGGGCATCCAGGCGCTGCACCAGTCGAAGCGTGGCCAGGCAGAATCCGTCCGGCAGCTGCACGCCTTCCAGAGTGATGCGTGGCAGCGACTGGGCCGGCTTCATGGGGTAAATCCCATCAGGCGCCGGCTGAGCGCCTCCATATCCTGGGGCGGACCGGTGGCGGGGACCGATTCCGGCTCGACGTCGTTCACCCGCAGGAACCGCAGCCGCAACCAGGACCGGCGTGGTCTGCCGTCCGGGGTGAATTGCTCCAGGCGTTCCGCTGCCGCGCTGATGATGCCGGGGATGTTGCACCCGGTACCCCATAGCAGGCGCACGAGGGGCGGCCGGCCTCGACCACTCTCATGCCGGTTCTCCACCAGGCCCCAGAGCGGCCGTGTGAGCTGGCGGACATCGTCCAGTGGCGGGGTACCAAGGGGCTGGTAATGCAGGGACAGGTCAAACAGCAGCTCCAGGACAATCTCGGTGCGGCCGCCTCCGGTGTAGAGCACCGGGTCATCGCTCAGGTCGGACTGGCCGATGAGACCGGAGCGTGAGTGTCGGGGAACGACCCCGGCGCTGCGCCGGATCTCCAGGCGTTCGGGATTCATCAGGCAGCGAATCTGATCGCCGGTGTGTTCAACGAGCAATATCACCTTTTCCATGATCCCTCTCCCCGCATCGGTTCACCAGCCCATCTGTTCCCGGGCCAGTCGTTGCAGATGGGCAGCATCCTGCCCCGGTGCCGGCCCTGCCGTCTCCGGATCAGGTTCCGGTGGTAGTGACGGCCACCGATCCTCCCCGAGGGCGTCAGGGACCAGCTCGTGCTCCCGGACCGGTGCGGCGGTGAATGGTCTCCGGTCGGTGGTCTCGGGTTCCGTCCAGCCGGAGCGGTCATCTTCCGGGCTGGCCCCTGAGCGTTTCGAGAGGTCAACGAGATGGGCGGGGGCCGGCAATGGCCGCCCTTCAAGTGATAGCAAGCCTTCCATGCCTACACTCACGCCCCGTTGTCGCGGTTGCCTCTGGGGCAGGTGCAGGGCGGATTTAGAAAGGTTTGTGCCAGCGATGGCCGGTGGATTTGGGGGTATCCTGCTGCACGGGATGGACCTCGCTACGGGGTGTGCCCGCTCGCTTGACCTTTCGGGGCGAGGTATCGGGACTTGCTCCAGATGCCCGGGACCCATAGTCCCCGCCCGTGGGGCGATGAGGATTCTCTTTTCACCGGATCCAGGGAAGGGCTCGGTCTTCTCAGGGAAGGCTGTACGATGGTCAGGGAAGGCTGCACGATGGGGTCTTGAGGTCAGGTTCAATGCCTGGGCTTGAGATTCGGGCATACAGACGACGACCCCGGAAGACCCCGCGACTTCATCGGTGGGCCGGGTAACGGATGGTATTCGAGTTGCCGGCCGATCATGGGCCTGAAAACCCAGGGACGGGCCAGTGCGGTCCTGAGACGGGCGCCGGGCAATCGAGGGGCCGGCGGGCGTCCTCGCGGTGCGCTCCTGTCGGTCGGCCTCATGTCTCGTGATGAACGGCGTGGGTTGCATGGGCCGTGCGGGCCGCGTCTGTCCCAGGACCGAGCCGTGGATACTGGTACCCACCAGCCTGAGCCAGGCCTGGCGGCCCCGCTCCCGGGCCAGGCTCATGGCCAGCGGTCCCGGGGTTGAGGGACGCACCGTCCCGGCGTGGGGGCGGAAGCGCCTGAAGGACGCCGACCAGCGCCGCCACCAGGCCTTGATGACCGCAAGCGGGCGTGCCGGTGTCATCACCCACCCCCTCCTGCGGCCACCACGCGCTCGAACTCTTCGAATACCAGCACCAGGCTCTCCACCGCCACCTGATTACCCAGCGCGTCCAGGGGGGTGCCGCGCCAGGAACGAGGCCAGGCGTTGCGAAGGTTCCATCGAGTCACTTCGGTGGCACCGTCATGACCGTACAGGATCACCGAGACATGGCGACGATCCACGTTGCCGGCAATGGAAGACTCCATCCATTCCCATAACTGGGTGGAAGAAGTCATTCCGTAGCGCAGGGTGAGGTCGGAATACTCCACCCGCCCGGGCAGACGGTGAACGATCTCATGGGCACCGGCCTGGCGGTAGCGGATGGCCTCCACGTCCACGCTGATGCTGCTGCATTCCACAAAGCGGGCTTCGGTCACGCCGTTGATATCGATGGCGAAATGAAACGAGGTGTAGGGATCGGTCCATTCGCCGGTGGCGCCCGCACCGGGGTTGTTCTGGTTTTTCGCCATGTCTGTCTCCCGAGTTTTTCAGTGCGACTGCAAGGGCCGTCATGGGCTGTGGGTGATCAGCCGCCGGCCGGAGCTTCCCGCTCCACGCCCCCAGACCCCTGTCCGATCTGGAAGATGACGAACTCGGCCGGCTTCACCGGGGCCAGGCCGATACGGGTGACGACCCGGCCGGCGTCAATCACTTCCTGGGGATTGGTAACGGCATCACACTGGACGAAAAAGGCCTCTTCAGGGGTGCCCCCCTGGAGGGCACCCTGGCGCCAGAGTAGGGTGAGGAAGGCGGAGACGTCCCGCACGATGGCCTTCCACAGGTATTCGTCATTCGGTTCGAACACCACCCAGCGGGTACTCAGCGCAATGGACTCCTTCACCATGTTGAACAGCCTGCGCACGTTGATATAGCGCCATTCGCCGGCGGCCGGGGCCAGGGTCCGTGCGCCCCAGACACGAATGCCCTCACCGGGAAAGAAACGGATACAGTTGACGCCCTGGGGATTGAGTTCCGCCTGTTCCTGCCGCGTGAGCCGGTAGCGCACGTCCAGGGCGCCCCGGATGCTCTCGTTGGCCGGGGCCTTGTGTACCCCGCGCCGGGCGTCACAACGGGCATAGATCCCCGCCAGATGACCGGAGGGGGGGGTGAACAGGGGGGGATGGCCCGGACGGAAGGGATCGGCACAGACGATCCATGGGAAGTAGACGGCACCGTAGCCCTGGTCGGAATTCCGCGGTCGCAGCCCCTGTACCTGCTTGGGGTTTGCGGCAGGCTCCGCCTCTGCTTCCGGACTCCCGGCTTGGCGGCGTCGGCCCCCCTCGGTGGCTACCTGGATCAGCGCCTGCATGGAGGGGGCCTCGGGTGCACCGTCGAGGATGGCCACACGATTTTCCATCAGCTCGCAGTGGCTCAGGACGGCATCATAAGCGGACGCACCGGTCATGCCGGGGGCGGCCACGATGGCCACCTCGTCCACCGTCTCCAGGACATTCACACCCTGGTGGCTGCCGGTGAGCTGGTCCTCGCTCTGGCAATTGACCACGTAGCAGCGGCTGCCACCGTTGAGAAAAAAACCATAGACGGCCTGTGCCAGATGATTGCCGACGTGATCGCCTCCATTGGACGCGAATTCCCGCAGAAACTGGGTCCAATTGCTGATGCCGACTGCCTCCTGGGGGTGCGCCGAGGGTAGTGGAGCGATGCCCACGAAGCCCGCCGTGCTGGTGCCCACCGCCTGAATGGGGCGGGCACCGGAGGGCACCTCTTCCACATACACCCCGGGTGCCAGATATTTACCCATTGCGCAGCTCCTGTGACGTTGGTGCCCAAGATGGACCGGCCGCAGGGGGCCGGATGGGGTGTCAGTTTCGCGTCTGTAGATGGACTTCCCGGACTCTGACGGGCGGTGCTGCCTGGAAGTCCTCATGACACGTGATGCAGGCTTCCAGCTGAAAGCCGGGGCGTGGCCTGGCCCCCTGGGCCAGCCACCAGACCGGAGCCGGGCTGGCGTCCGATACCGTGAAATCGGGTTCCAGTTCGGCCCATGCCAGGAGCTGGAGCAGGGCGTGGGCCGTCTGCCGATCGTCATCACCGCCCACGGAAACCAGGTAGCCGGCCCTGGCAACGGGGCGCACCATGCCCCGCCGCCGGGGCGAGGCCTGTGCCCGGCGGCGGGGTTCAGGCGCGATGCCCAGCAGGGTGGCGGCGACGGTCAGCGTCGGATCGATGGCATCCAGGCGGCTGCTCAGGCGGGCCGGCAGACCCTGCTGCTGCAGCTGAGCCACCCAGTGATCGAAGGTCTGATGAATGGCCGTCAGTTCCATATCCGTCTCCGGCAGGGGCAAGGCCAGCGCTGAGTACTACAGATGATGGCCGGAAAGTCGCCCGGCACGAGGGCCGGCCATAGCATGCTTATAGTCAACCCGCCTGAGACTTGCCAGGACGGCTTGCCGGGAGCGGAGCTGCGGCACGCTATCGGACGGTGCTGCAGGCTCGGCAACGTGGCTGTTTTCGCCTTGATGCGAGTCAAGGCCGGGCCGTCGGCCTGCTACCCATACTGCGACCACATTTTCAGATCCCTCCAGGAGCGCAGTCATGAATTGCAACCAGTGCGAACAGACCTTCCGCCAGACCGCCTGTGTCAGCTCGCCAGGCACCTGCGGCAAGGATGAGAACATGCATTCCCTGCAGGAGTTGCTGCTCTACGGCCTCAAGGGCATGGCCGCCTATGCCCACCATGCCCGCCGTCTGGGTCAGTCCGATCCGGAGGTGGCCGCCTTCATGGAGGAGGCCCTGTTCGCCACCATGACCAACGTCAATTTCGACATGGAGAGCCTGCTGGCGCTGTGCCTGCGCTGCGGACAGATGAACCTGAAGGTGATGGAGATGCTGGACCGGGGCCATGTGGAGACCTTCGGCCAGCCCGCCCCGGCCACCGTCAGACACGGTACGGTGGCCGGCCCCGGCATCCTGGTAACCGGCCATGACCTGCTGGATCTGTGGCACCTGCTCAAGCAGGTGGAAGGCACCGACATCATGGTTTACACCCACGGCGAGATGCTGCCGGCTCACATGTATCCCAAGCTTCATCGGCATCCGAACCTGGCCGGCAACTTCGGCGGTGCCTGGCAGGATCAGAAGCGGGAGTTTGCCCAGTTCCCCGGTGCCATCCTGGCCACTACCAACTGCGTGTTGATCCCGCCGGAAAGTTATCGGGATCGCCTGTTCACCACCCGGGCCACGGCGGTGCCTCAGGGGCAGTGCATCGAGGGTGATGATTTCTCGGCCGTGATCGAGGCCGCCCGGCGTTGCGCGCCTTGCCCCGCCGCCGTGACCGGTGAGTCGGTGGTGGGTTTCCATCACAGCGTGCTGCTGGCCCACGCCGAGACCCTACTCGACGCGGTGAAGGCCGGTCAGATCCGGCGCTTCTTCGTCATCGGCGGTTGCGACGGGGCGGCCAAGGGCCGCAACTACTTCAGCGACTATGCCGAGGCCACGCCCCGGGATACCTTCATCCTCACCCTGGGCTGCGGCAAATACCGTATCCGCGACCATGACTACGGCGAACACCTGGGCTTCCCCCGTCTGCTGGATATGGGGCAGTGCAATGACGCCTACGGCGCCATCCGGGTGGCCACCGCCCTGGCCCAGGCCATGAACTGCGGGATCAACGAACTGCCGCTGACCCTGGTGATCAGCTGGTTCGAGCAGAAGGCGGTGGCGGTACTGCTGACCCTGCTGAGTCTGGGGGTGAAGGGGATCACGCTGGGGCCGAATCCGCCGGCCTTCATTACCCCCGACGTGTTTCAAGTGTTGCAGGAACGGTTTGACCTGCGTCTGACCGGGAGTGACCCCCGTGGAGATGCGGTCCGCGCCGTTGCCTGCGCCTAGCGGCGCAGGCGTCTGAGAAGCTCCAGGGCTGCGGGGTAGTCGAAGTGGTCGATATGCCGCTGCAGCGCCTGGGCTTCCGGGCCCAGGGTCCTGTGCAGCCAGTCCCGGTGTGCCTCGTACACATCGACGATGTCGGTATCGTCACCGTCCAGCAGGACTTCCATCTGATCCAGCAGGCGCCGCCCATCCTCAGGCGCAATGGAAGGGATGTCATTGTCGACGGACTCGGGAGGGTGGGGGGCTTCACTTGCGGTCGGGAAGCCGGTCCTCAGGTTATCCAGGGTGTGTCGCAGTTGTTCACACAAGGTGTTCAGCATTTTCGTGTCCTGGGCATCGCGTCCCAGCCCTTCCAGCTCCCGGGCAATGACGGCAATGGTCTCGGCACCCAGATTGGCGGACGCCCCCTTGAGGGCGTGGGCGCGTCGGCTCAATGCCTCCCACTCGCCCTGGTCGGCCAGATCCCTGAACAGGGCGGGGTCTTCATCGTGATGCTGCAGAAAGCGGGGGATGAGTGCCCGATATTGTTCGTGGTAGCCGACGCCGGTGGGTAATCCTCGGGGCGCGGCATGCCCCCGATCCTGACCCGCTGCCTGCTCTGTTCCCGAACCGACGGTCTCTACGGTTTCTACGGTCTCTACCGTGCCCGGGTTCAGCCGACGTGCGATGGCCCGGTAGAGCAATTCCGGTTCCACGGGTTTGGGAATGAAGTCATTCATCCCCGCCGCCAGGGCGGCACGCCGGTCTTCCTCGAACACATTGGCGGTCATGGCCAGGATGGGGGTCCGGTCCCGGCCGGGCAGGGCGCGGATGTGTCGTGTGGCGGTCAGTCCATCCATGCCGGGCATGTGTACATCCATCAGGATCAGGTCATAGTCCGCCGTCGTTGCCATGTGCAAGGCCTCCCCCCCGTCCCGTGCGCTGTCCACCGACAGGCCGACCCGCTGCAGAAGCTCCGCGGCCACCTCCTGATTGATGGGGTTATCCTCCACCAGCAGCACTCGCTTGCCGGCATGTTGCTTGATACGCTCCGTGGCGGGGATGGCCTCGTTCCGCATGCCGTCAGCGACGGATCCGGGGGCGCGGCCTTGGTTGAGCCTGACGTCAAACCAGAACAGGCTGCCCTTGCCGGGTTCACTGCAGGCGCCGGCGCCGCCGCCCATGAGCTCCGCCAGTCGACGCGTGACCACCAGTCCCAGGCCGGTTCCACCATACTTGCGCGTGATGGAAGTATCCGCCTGTTCGAAGGGCTGGAACAGCAGGTCCAGGCGGCTTGCCTCGATTCCGATGCCGGTATCTTCCACCTCGAAGCGGATCCGCACCGTGTCTCCCCGGCCCGACAGTCGTCGGGCACGCAAGGTGATCGTCCCCTGTTCCGTAAACTTCACCGCGTTGCCCGCCAGATTGAGCAGGGCCTGGCGTAGCCGGGCCGGATCGCCCCGCAGCCAGACGGGGATCGTATCGGTGTCGGTGTCGGTGTCGGTCGTCAGGGTGAGACCCTTGGCGCGCGCCGTCTCGGAGATCACCGAGCGCACATGATCCAGGATTGCGGAGAGGTGGAAATCCTGCTGATCCAGGGTGAACTTGCCGGCCTCGATCTTGGAAATGTCCAGGATGTCGCTGATGATGGAGAGCAGGTGATGGGCGGCACTGTCCACCTTGTTCAGCCTTTCCCGTTGCGCGGGGGTGGCGTTCCCCGTACGCAGCAGGTGCACCAGGCCCACGATGGCATTGAGCGGAGTGCGGATTTCGTGGGTCATGTTGGCGAGAAAGGCGCTTTTGGCCTGATTGGCGGAGTCGGCTCGTCGGCGGGCATCTTCCAGCTGTGCCGTGCGGTCGGCTACCAGGGTTTCCAGCTGGTGTCTGTGACGATCGA
Source organism: Ectothiorhodospira lacustris (assembly GCF_022227785.1). Taxonomy (NCBI): domain Bacteria; kingdom Pseudomonadati; phylum Pseudomonadota; class Gammaproteobacteria; order Chromatiales; family Ectothiorhodospiraceae; genus Ectothiorhodospira; species Ectothiorhodospira lacustris. Next base: position 24,447 of record NZ_JAJNQM010000045.1, read on the forward strand.
GTTCCGCCGCGGTGCGTTTCTTTTCGGTGATGTCTTCCTTGACCGCGACGTAGTGGGTAATGTCGCCGTCCGGCTGTCGCAGCGGGGCGACATGGCCGAATTCGATGTATTCAGTGCCGTCCTTGCGCCGGTTGTAGAACTCACCCTTCCAGGGCTTTCCCTGCGTCAGTTTCTTCCACATGCGTTGGTAGTGCGTCGGCGGGGTGTTGCCGGACTGCAGGAAGCGCGGGTTCTGCCCCAGGACTTCATTGCGGCTATATCCCGTGATCTGCAGAAACGCCTCATTGACGTACAGTATCCGTGCCTGCAGATCGGTGATGACGATACTGTCGGGGCTTTGCTCGATGGCCAGGGAAAGTTGGCGCAGGTGGTTTTCGGACTGCTGACGCTGCACCCGGTGCCAGGTCTGTTCAGCGATCAGTCGCAGGGTTTCCGTATCGGTATCGGTGTAATCGGACGGTTTGTTACCCACCCCGGCCACCATGACCACGCGGCCCTGTTCGATCACCGGCACGGCCAGAACCCGTGTCAGGGGACAGTGACCTTGCGGTAGTCCCTTCCTGTCCGGCCGGCCGGCATAGTCATTGATGATCAGCGGCATTTTCCGGCGTGCGGCATCGGCCCATATGCCGGCCTGCGCCAGGGGATAATGGGGGGGGGTCTGACCCGCACGGCAGGCATCAGCCAGGGTCCGTTCTGACCAGGCGATCATTTCAACCTGGTCGCCGTCTTCATGCACGAAGTGGATGAAACCGACCCGGCTGTCGGTCAGGTCCTCTGCAATGGTCAGGGTATGTTGCAAAAAAGCGGTCTCCTCCAGGACCTCGGCGGCCTTGGGCAACTCGAGCAGGGCCTCCGCCCGCCGCGCCAGCAGGCGCAGGGTCCATGACTGGTGGTGACGTTCGGTGATGTCCTCCGACAGGATCATGATGCCGCCCACGTCGCCGTCGTCATGGAGCCATGGGCGTACCTCCCAGCGTAGCCATTGCACCATGCCGTCGGCATGCTCGAAGCGATCCTCTTCGGCATGGATGATCTCGCCGGCAAGGCCGCGCCGGTGGACGGCTTTCCAGGTCTCGCCGATCTCGGGAAAGACGTCGTAATGGCTGGCACCGGTTACTTCCCTTTCGCCGCGGCCATAGATGTCCCGCCAGCGGCGGCTGGTGGCCAGGTAGCGCATGTCCCGATCGAACATGGCCAGGGCCGCAGGGGCGTGCTCGATGAACTGCTGTAGCAGTTCTTCGCGTTCCCGCAGGCGCGCCTCCGAGGCCTGGAGCTGTTGCTGGTGCTGTTCGGCCACGGCCAGGCGCTCTGCTTTCTCCCGGCTGATGGCCTGCTCCAGTTGCAGCCGACGGCGCTGATTCAGGAGCATGGCCGTGGCCGTGGCGACAAGGAGGATCATCAGGACGACCATGATGGTCACGATGAGCCAGGAAAGCTCTCCGCCTGCATCCGGCAGCAGGGATTCATGGTTCATGCGGTTTCAGCGTCGGGATGGTGATGGGCGACGCGTGCGAATTCATCGTAGACAGCCATGAAGGCATCCGTCACGTCGGGATCAAAATGGCGTCCACGGGCATCGCCGATGAAGTGGCGGGCCTGACTCATGGGCAGGGCCGGTTTGTAGACCCGGGGCGAGGTCATGGCATCGAAGACGTCCGCCGCCGCCATGATCCGGGCCGAGACGGGAATGGCGTCCCCGGTCAGACCATCCGGATAACCGCTGCCGTCCCATTTTTCGTGGTGCCAGCGGGCGATCTCCTTGGCCAGGATGAGAAAAGGAACCGGGCGTTCCACATCGGCCTCCGCCCGCTCAATGGCATCAAAGCCGAGCCGGGCATGGGTCTTCATGATGCGCCATTCATCATCGGTCAGTGGCCCGGGCTTGAGCAGGATACTGTCCGGGATGCCTACCTTGCCGATGTCATGCAGGGGGGCCGACTTGGTCAGGAGTTCGATGTTGGCGGGTGTGAGGTGGGACACGAAACGGGGGTGGTCCCTGAGTTTTTCAGCCAGCAGTCTCACATAGACCTGGGTGCGCAGGATGTGGTTGCCGGTTTCGGGGTCACGGGTTTCTGCAAGGTGGGCCAGGGCGCGGATGCCGACCTGCTGGGCGATTTCGTGATCCACCATCCGGCGCGCGATCTCGGCTTCCAGAAAGGCATTCTTGTTCTGCAGAAAGTCACGGGCCTGCTTCACATCCAGCTGGGTGCGGACCCGAGCACGCAGCACGGCGGGTTTGATGGGTTTGGTGATGTAATCGTTGGCGCCGCATTCCAGGCCCCGTTCCTCGTCGACGGCATCGCTCAGGGCGGTGAGAAAAATCACCGGGATATCCCGGGTTTCGGGGTGGGTACGCAGGGTTTCCAGGACGGTATAGCCATCGATCTCCGGCATCATGACATCCAGCAGGATGAGATCCGGAGGGGGGCTGGAGGCCGCTGCCTTGAGTGCATGGCGGCCCGAACCGGCCGCCCTGACCCGATAATCGGCACGCAGCAACTCTGTCAGCAGGGACAGGTTGACGGGTTCGTCATCGACGATCAGGACGGTGAGCTTGTCCACATTACCGGGCTCTGTGGCTACGTCTGAGCTTAGAGTATACCGGTGATCATCAGAATCGGTCCGCGCTATCGGCGTTTGGATTGCCTCAGGTCTGTTTTTGCTGGTCCGGTCCCGGGTCCTTGAACAGGGGCTCAATCGCGGATTTAAGCCATGAGAACGAGCGATTGCCGCCGCGCCCCCTGACCTTTCCGCCGAGTTTGCGTCCGGCCGGGGTCAACTCCAGTTGATCCTTTTGATTCCTTTTCAGCATGCCTTTGGATTCCATTTCGGCGAGGAATTCAGGCGTCTTCATCTTCAGTGCCGCGGCGATGCGGGAAGAGGGCTGACGATCGTCCTCCGCAGCGCGGGTGTCATTCGGTAGCGGCGTGTCGGCTGCCTCTTCTCCGGACGGCTGTGGGGTGGGTTCCGGCGGCGCCTCCTCATCCTGCACGGCGATGTCTTGGCCCCTCTCCATCTCGCCGTCTTCGATCTCTTCCGGAGATACCGGTTCCGGTTGATCCAGATCCAGGCGTTCTTCATAGTCCATCGGGGCAGGCTGGTGCCGGTCCATCAGATCGAAGCCGATCCGCTCCAGGGTGTTCAAGTCCACCCGGTTGGTGGCCCTGCGCACGAGTGCCTTCACGCCCTGGGTCAGTGGGGTCTTCATCCGCTGTTTGGCGTACCAGGGCAGGAAATCCCCCAGTTTGATGACGCGGGATGCATAGATGGCCGGATCATCCAGGACAATCCTGTCGTGATCGTCCACCACCAGGCAGGTCTCGATGGGATGCGCCAGGGGGATACCCATGCGTTTGGGCCACCACCCTGCGTCCAGGATCCGTCCCAGGATCTGCGCCTTTTCCTCCAGT
>NZ_JAJNQM010000046.1:0-27100 GCF_022227785.1 Ectothiorhodospira lacustris
CCCCCCCCCCCCCCCCCCCCCCCCCTGGTCGTTCTGGCCGGCCAGCCTGTCCAGCACCATGCCGTCATCGGTAAGCCGGAACAGGGTGTCCGGTAGTGCGCTCAGGATGGCGGCGTTACGGGCATTGGCCCGGTGCAGGTCCAGGCGTGTCAGGTGAGCGCGCCACAGGTACTTCACCCGGTGTCCGATGAGGTCCCAGTGGATGGGCTTGGAAATGAAGTCCGTTGCGCCCACCTCGAAAGCCCGGGTGATGGAGCCTACATCGTCCATGCCGGTGACCATGACGATGGGCAACTCATCGCCGGCCTGCTGACGCAGGCGTTGACAGACCTCGAAGCCATCCAGGTCGGGCATGTCCACATCCAGCAGTACCATGTGGCAGTGCGCCTGTTCAAACGCGGCCAGTGTCTGCTCGCCATTCTGCGCGATGCAGGTGGTGAAGCCGGCCTTTTCCAGGGCGGTCGTCATCAGCATGAGCGTGGTGATGTCGTCGTCAGCCAGCAGAATCCGGACCCTGTCGCTCATGTGGCTGCCTGTACCCGGGCACGGATTTCGTTCAGGGTTGTACGGGAAACCTGTCGGAATGCCGTTGATAGACCATCGGTCACGCCCATGGGGTTTTCACGGGCACAGGTTTCCAGTTGTCGGCAGACCTCGGACAGGCGCATGGCGCCTACGTTACCCGAGCTGGACTTCAAGGCATGTGCGGCACTGCGCAAGGCCTCGGCATCGCCCGTGGTCATGGCTTCTTCGATCTGTCGAATCAGTGGAAGGGATGTTTCCAGATAGGCCTTGAATACCTTCATCAGAAGGTCCTGATCGGAGCCGCCGCCCAGGCGCAGCAGTCCATCAAGGGCCGGCTGGTGAAGCATCGAAGGGGTATCGGGGTGATCGAAAGGGGCCTGTGTCAGGTCATGGTCGGTCCGGGCGGCGGGCAGCCATTGCTGCAGCAGGCTGTAAAGTTGTTGGAGGGTATAGGGTTTCGGCAGGCAGGCCTGCATGCCGGCCGCAAGGCACTGATGCTGCTCCCGCACCGAGGCATTGGCGGTCAGTGCGATGACGGGTACCTCCCGGTGCCCCGGCGCCTGTCCCCCGCGTATCGCCGCGGTCGCCTGATAGCCGTCCATCACCGGCATCCGGCAATCCATCAGGATCAGGTCGGCCTTGATTGCATCCAGCATGGACACTGCCTCTTCTCCATTATTGGCAATGCTGACCCGGAGTCCCAGTTGTTCCAGCATGGCCTTGGCAACCAGCTGATTGACCGGATTGTCTTCCGCCAACAGGATATGCCCATCCAGAGGCCGGATATCGCCCCGCCCTTCCTGCGACCCGCCGCTCTCCTGCATGGATTCCGGGTTCCCGAAGCAGGTGCTGCGCAGCAGCCTCAAGTGGACAACAAATGTTGAGCCTTGTCCAGGGGCGCTATGCATGTCGATGGCCCCCCCCATGAGTTCCACCAGACGCCTGCAGATCGCCAGCCCCAGGCCGGTTCCTCCATAGCGCCGGGTGGTTGATCCATCTGCCTGAGCGAAGCGCTTGAATATTCTGTCCTTGGCCTCGGGTGCAATCCCGATGCCGGTGTCTTTCACTCGCAAATGGATCGAGTCCGCCTGGCCGGGGACCCTGTTGATCCGGGTAAACACCTGGATCTCCCCCTGGTCTGTGAACTTGATGGCGTTGCTCAGCAGATTGGTCACCACTTGCCGAAGCCTCAGGGGGTCGCCCTGAAACCACTGGGGCTGATCCGTCGGTGAGAAGTGCAGGGACAGCGTCAGGCCTTTCCTCTCCGCCGGTTCCTGGAACAGCTGGGCGCTGTCCTGGATCAGCGTCACCAGTTCGAAGTCCACTGACTCCAGTTGCATATGACCGGACTCCGCCTTGGAGAAGTCCAGGATATCGTCAATGATCCCCAGCAGGTGGCGGCTGGCCTGGAGGGCGGTTTCGGCATAGTGACGCTGCGCGGTTTCCAGCGGTGTGTTCAGCAGCAGTTCAGTCATTCCCAGTACCCCGTTCATCGGGGTTCTGATCTCATGACTCATGGTGGCCAGAAACTCACTTTTGGCCCGGTTGGCGGCTTCTGCGGCCTCCTTGGCCTGGAGCAACTCGTAGGTTCGGGCCGCCACGTCTTCCTCCAGTTGCTCCTTTTGTCGGCCGAGACGCCGGTCCCGCTCCTGTATTTCGCCCAACATGCTGTTGAGGCCCTGCGCGAGGGTGCTGATCTCATGGATATTGCTGGTGCCGGCGCGGACGCCGAGATCCGCGTCCTGGGTGACGCGTTTCATCAGGGCGGTCAGATTCGATACCGGCTGGATCACCCTGTCCCCCAGGCGTGTCATCAGCATCCGGCTGGCAAGCAGGGCCAGCGCCGCGGCCAGTACGGTGATCAGGATCAGTACCAACATCTGCACGTAGAGTGATCGCAGGCCGATGACGATCTGAATTGACCCCAAAGCCTCGCCTTCCATGATGATCGGCTGGGTCAGTCTGACCGCCGTCAGTCCATAGTCCGTGTCCTCCCGCAGCTTCCCTGGGTCATCGATCCGGACAGCGGCAGTGGGCTGATAGCGGGCGAAGGGTCGGCCGTTCCTGTCGTAGATCACCGCCGCCCGGGCATCGGGGGAATGGCGCAGAGATGAGAGCAGGTCCCGGGCGGCCTTGTCGTCATCGAACATCAGGCTGGCGGCGGCATTTTCCGCCAGGACCCTGGTCTTGACCCGATTGGCATCCAGCAGGCTGAGAAGGCTGACGGTCAATCCGCCGAGGATGGTGATCACGGCCATGATCGCGACCGAGATCCCCAGCGCCGTGCCGTTGATGCGCCGCAGCCGCTCCGCCAGGGAGAGGTGCCGACTTTCCGGGGCCGTGGTGGGCTTCATTGTTCCACCACCGTCGCCAGGCGCAGCAGTCTGGAACTGAGATTCAGGCCCTGTGAGCGAGCGGCCGTCAGGTTGGCTTCAAAGGCAATACGGTTGTGCTGCGTGACCATGTTGAGCGCCACGCCCTGCTGCACGGCGCCGGGTGAGTCGGCGACCGTCAGTATCGGTGAGCCCTGTACGCTATCCAGTATCCGGGGCAGTTGCCCGATGACGGCTCGGCTGATAAAGACCACCTGGCAGTTCGGTAGCTCGGCCAGCGTCGAGGTGCGGTGGGTGACGATCCGGCGTGCCCCCACCCGGCGTCGGTCGAGCTTGGCCAGGTACTCGTCGAAGGGGTCGCGACCATGGACACAAAGGTTGAGGGTATCCCCGACGTACTCAGGCCATTCGGTGAACAGGGCGAAATTGTAGAGAAAGGCTGCCTTGAGCTGGTATTCGGAGGGGCTGCCCGCCGAGCTTTGGATGGGTGTGAAAACGAAGGGGATATAAAGGAATAGAAAAGGGACGAGCATTCTCATCTGCGGTATGTCGCCCGCATGAGACCGCATGTCCTTTCTTCGAATGGTGTCCAGGTAAGCATTTCGAAGAGGGGCGCCGCCATGGCTTATTTGAGTACGGGAAACAGTGTAGGACAAGCCCGCTCGCTTGTCTGCAGCCGGCCGGGGCGATAGGCTTTAGCCCCCTTTCAGCCCGGGTCCCAGTCATGTTTGCCAACCAGAGCCGAGAGCAACTCAGACAGATGTATTGCCGGGCCTGGAAAAAATCCCGGGCCGGTGAGCCCCTGCAGCCGCTGGAACAACAGGTCGCCCGGGTGATTCAGGACCACCCGGAGTATCAGGCCATGCTGGAGGCGCCGGAGGCAGCCTTGGCGGCAGAGTTCACGCCGGAGCAGGGGGCGGTCAATCCCTTCCTGCACATGGGCATGCACCTGGCCATCCGGGATCAGGTGGCCACGGACCGTCCGCAGGGTATTCGCACGGTCTTCGAGCGATTGCTGCCCCGACTCGGCCCCCTGGAGGCGGAACACGTCATGATGGACTGTCTCGGCCAAGCCCTGTGGGAGGCGCAGCGTTTCGGCAGGGCACCGGATGAGGCCGGCTATCTGGAATGCCTTCGTCGGGCAGCGGGCGGTACTTCGGCTTGAACCCTGCTGCCGGGCATTCCGGGGGTAGGATGTAGACAATTTTTTCGGCACGTCACATGAATCCGCGGCACATGCCCCGCCCGGCTCGGAAGGCACGCCTTGCCGGGGTGATCCTGGGTGAATGAGAACCGGTCAAGCCGTATCTCCCTGTAGAAACTGAGTTTATAGCCCTCATGACCGGTTGCGAAATATCACTGCAACCCTTGTGAATTCGCAAACTCTCACCCGGAGTAGCGATTTTTCGTTGCCTTTGGCCCCTAATCCGCTTGACCCGACCAGCCCCGCAATGTACGTTTTGTCATCAATTGTTCACTGCACAAAAACCTGGTTATTAACTAAGAAATGTGTTCACTGTGACTTCTCCGATCCTGCAAATTGCGCTGGCAAGCGGTTTCATGGCCGGTCTGGGGGTGCTCCTGGCCGGTATTTTGGCCATTGCCAATCGGCGTCTCTACGTCTTTGAAGACCCGCGCATCGATCAGCTGGAGGACCTGTTGCCGCGTGCCAACTGCGGGGCCTGCGGTGTCGCCGGCTGTCGCCCGTTTGCCGAGGCCCTGCTGGAAGGTCGTCTGGAACCGGCGCGCTGCACGGTGAATTCCAACGACATGAATCAGCAGATCGCCGACATGCTGGGCGTGGCCCTGGGCAGCCATGAGCGCCGCATCGCCCGCCTGGCCTGTGCCGGCGGCTCTCATGTGGCCGCCACCCGCGCCCGCTACCAAGGCCTCAAGTCCTGCCGTGCTGCCGCCCTGGTGTCCGGGGGCGGCAAGGGTTGCAGCTGGGGCTGTCTGGGCTTGGGGGATTGCGAAGTCGTTTGCGATTTCGATGCCATTCGCCTGGATCGTCATGGTCTTCCCGTGGTGGATCCGGTCCACTGCACCGGTTGCGGCGATTGCGTGGATGTCTGCCCGAAGAGTTTGTTCAGCCTGCAGCCGGAAAGTCATCGCCTCTGGGTGGCCTGCCTCAATAAAGACCTCCAGGATGAGGCCATGGCCCATTGCCAGGTGGTCTGCACCGCCTGCGGCCGCTGCGCCGCCGATGCGCCGGAGGGTCTGATCCGGATGGACGCCAACCTGGCCGTCATCGATTACACCAAGAATGCCCTGGCCTCTCCCGTGGCCATCCAGCGCTGCCCCACGGGGGCCATTGTCTGGCTGGAAGGGCAGGCGCCCCGCAAGGGGGCGGGCGCCCGCAAAGTCACCCGCAAGGAACCATTGCCACGCATGGAGCCCCTGCCGCGCGTCTGACCGCACGCTCGGCAGCTTCAGGGCTCGCCGGTCGACATGCCGTCGATCGGCTCTTTGGCATCCCCGCATGGAAAGCGCAGATACCGATTACAAAAACGTGACGGCCCATGAGCCGGCAGGAGAGAAACGACATGCTGTTCAAGCGCAAGTCATCGCAGGACTTCAAGTACCAGGGTACCCGTGCGGCCCTGGACGGCAATACGGCCGTTATCTATTGCGAACGTGAGTCTTCGGATGCGGCGGGGGCCTACCCCATCACCCCGTCCACGCAGATGGGTGAGATGTGGGCCGAAGAGGTGTCCAATGGCCATATCAACATCTCCGGTCGCTCCCTGGTGTTCATCGAACCGGAATCCGAGCATGCCGCCGCCGCCGTGACGGCCGGTCTGGCCATGACCGGTATGCGGGCCATCAATTTCTCCTCGGCCCAGGGCGTGGCGTTCATGCACGAGTCCCTGTATGCCGCCGCCGGCAAGCGTCTGCCCTATATCCTGAATATCGGCTGCCGCGCCATCACCAAGGCGGCGCTGAATGTGCACGCCTCCCACGATGACTACCACTGCGTGGACGACACCGGCTTCTTCCAGGTCTTCGCCAAGAATGCTCAGGAAGCGGCTGACTTGAACATCATCTCCCACAAGGTGGCCGAGCTGGCCCTGAATCCCGGTATCGTCGGTCAGGACGGCTTCCTCACTACCCATCTGATCGAGTCCATGAAGGTACCGGAACGGGCGCTGATCGCCGAGTTCCTGGGCCGCCCTGATGACATGATCGAGTGCCCGACCCCGGCCCAGAAGATGGTCTTCGGTGAGAAGCGTCGTCGCATCCCCGCCACCTGGGACGTGGACAACCCCATGGTCTCCGGTGCCCTGCAGAACCAGGATGCCTACATGCAGCAGGTGGCGGCCCAGCGGCCCTACTTCTACGATCATGTGGCCGAACTCACCGATCAGTGCATGGAAGAGTTCTATCAGCTCACCGGTCGCCGCTATGCCCGTGCCTCCGGCTATCGTACCGACGACGCCGAGTACCTGATCGTGGGGCAGGGCAGCATGGTGGCCACTGCCGAGGCCGTGGCCGACCACCTGCGTGAAACCCGCGGCATCAAGCTGGGTGTGGTGAACATCACCATGTTCCGTCCCTTCCCCGGTGCCCTGCTGGCCGCCCTGCTCAAGGGCCGCAAGGGCGTGGCCGTGCTGGAGCGGACCGACCAGCCCCTGGCGGAAGACCTGCCGCTGATGCGCGAGACCCGTTCCGCCCTGGGCAAGGCCATCGAGAACGGCCTGGCCGGCAAGGGCGAGGCCAAGCCGTATTCCGATTATCCGGCCTTTGATCGCAACGGCGACATCCCGCGCCTGTACTCCGGCGCTTACGGCCTGGGTTCCCGCGATCTGCAGCCCGAAGGACTGATCGCCGCAGTGGAAAACATGCTGCCCGAGGGCGGCAAGCGCACCTTCTTCTATCTGTCGGTGGACTTCATTCGTGATCAGGCCGCCAGCCCCAAGCAGGAACTGCATCAGCAGGCCCTGCTGGAGGCCTATCCAAACATCAAGAGCATGGCCCTGCGGGGGTCCGAGAACCCGAGCCTGATGCCTGATGGTGCCATCGCAGTGCGTCTGCACTCCGTGGGTGGTTGGGGCGCCATGACCACCGGTAAGAACCTGGCCATGACCCTGTTCGACCTGCTGGACTTCCACATCAAGGCCAACCCCAAGTACGGTTCCGAGAAGAAGGGCCAGCCTACTACCTACTACCTGGCTGCGGCGCCGGAGCCCATCCGCGTCAGCAACGAGCTCAAGCAGGTGGACGTGGTGCTGTCCCCCGATCCCAACGTGTTCGATCACTCCGATCCCCTGTCCGGTCTGAACAAGGGCGGCGTGTTCATCATTCAGTCTTCCCTGGAGAACCCGGAGGCGGTGTGGCGCAGTTTCCCGCCGGCGGCCCAGCGCTATATTCGTGACAATGAGATCCGCGTCTTCTACCTGGACGCCTTCAAGATCGCCCGTGACGAGGCCTCCAATGCGGACCTGCAGTTCCGCATGCAGGGCATCGCCTTCCAGGGTGCCTTCTTCGCCGCCTCCCCGGTGATGCAGCGCAAGAACCTCACCGAGCAGACCCTGTTCAAGGCCATCGAAGACCAGTTGCAGGAGAAGTTCGGCGGCAAGGGTGCCCGTGTGGTGCAGGACAACCTGCGCGTGGTGCGGCGTGGTTTCGACGAACTGGTGGAGATCACCGAGAAGCAGCCCACCACCGACAACCTGGCAGCCCTGGTGGATCGCAGCGCCCCAGAAATGCCGGTGATGCTCAAACGCATGCCTCAGTCTCTGAGTGCCTCCGGCGACATCCATCGCTTCTGGGAACAGACCGGCAGCTTCTATCTCTCCGGTCAGGGCAATGACAATCTGGCGGACCCCTTCATCGGCATGTCTCTGATTCCGGCTTCCACCGGCATCTTCCGCGACATGACCCAGATCCGCTTCGACTATCCGGAGTGGCTGCCGGAGAAGTGCACTGCCTGCGGCGACTGCTATACCGTCTGCCCCGACAGTGCCATTCCCGGCCTGGTCCACACCCTGGGCGAAGTGTTCGAAACCGCCGTGCGTCGTATCGAGATCGGCGGCAAGCCCACCCGTCACCTGCGCCGTGCCGTACGTGACCTGGAAAAGCGCCTGCGTAATGCCCTGACCCAGGCCGGTGACGGTGCCGACGTGCGCGCCGAGCTGGATTTTGCCATTACCCATCTGTTGGCCGAGACCGACCTGCAGGGCGACGACAAGACCCGTCTGGAAAAGGAACTGGGCTGGCTCAAGGAGTCCATCGGCGACTTCCAGTTCGCCGCCACCCGTCCCTTCTTCAGTGCCATGGAAAAGCGCACCAAGGGCAGCGGCGGTCTGTTCTCCCTGACCCTCAATCCCTACACCTGCAAGGGCTGCATGGAGTGCGTGCGCATCTGTGAGGACGAGGCCCTGGTGGTGACCCCGCAGACCCCGGAAAGCGTGGACACCATGCGCCGCAACTGGGACCTCTGGATGGATCTGCCCACCACCCGTCCGGACTATATCCGCATCGAGGACCTGGACGAGGGCATCGGCGCCCTGGAAACTCTGCTGCTGGATAAGAAGGCCTACGGCTCCATGAACTGCGGCGACTCCGCCTGCCTGGGCTGCGGCGAAAAGACCACCGTGCATCTGTTCACCGCCACCGTGACCGCCCTGATGCAGCCCCGCGTCAAGGCTCAGCTCAAGAAGCTGGATGACCTCATCGGCCGTCTGGAACAGCATGTGCGTCTGAAGCTGGCGGAAGGCATGGACCTGTCCAACGTCCAGGCCGTCAATCAGGTGATCGGTGAGCATGCCGACAAGGACCTGACCCTGGCCCGCTTGTCCACCGCCCTGGATGCCGGCGGTAGCCATACCGTCGATCCGGACTGGTTGCAGTGGATTACCGGCGTGCTGGCCAGGCTCAAGGATCTGCGCTGGCGTTATCTGGAGGGTCCATCCGGCCGTGGTCGCACCGAGATGGGCGTCATCAACGCCACCGGTTGTACCTCCGTATGGGGTTCCACCTTCCCCTACAGCCCGTACCCGTTCCCCTGGGCCAGCCATCTGTTCCAGGACACCCCGTCCATGGCCATGGGTATTTTCGAAGGCCATATGGCCAAGATGGCCGACGGCTTCAAGGCCATCCGCATGGCGGAGCTGGAGCTGGCCGGCACCTACAATCCGGTGGAGCATGAGCCCTTCTTCGCCCAGTTCAACTGGGAGCAGTTCAGCGACGAAGAATTCCACCTCTGCCCGCCGGTGGTGGGTATCGGCGGCGACGGTGCCATGTACGACATCGGCTTCCAGAACCTGTCCCGTGCCCTGATGTCGGGCATGCCCATCAAGGTGCTGGTGGTGGATACCCAGGTGTACTCCAACACCGGTGGCCAGGCCTGTACCTCCGGTTTCGTCAGCCAGGTGTCTGACATGGCCCCCTACGGCAAGGCCTGGAAAGGCAAGGAAGAGATCCGCAAGGAGATCAGCCTGATCGGCCTGGCCCACCGCACCAGCTACGTGATGCAGGGTGCCATCTCCCATGTGACCCACCTGCTGGAGAGCTTCATCGAGGGTCTCAACGCCCGTCGTCCGGCCCTGTTCAACGTCTATGCCGTATGCCCGCCGGAGCATGGGGTGGGTGATGACGTGGCCTTCGCCCAGTCGAAACTGGCGGTAGAGTCCCGTGCCTATCCGTTGTTCCGCTACAACCCGGACAAGGGTGTGACCTTCCGCGAATGCTGCACCCTGGAAGGCAACCCGGCCATCGATCAGGACTGGCCCACCTACACCCTGACGTATCAGGAAGAGGACGGTAGCCAGGCCACCATGGAACTGCCCATGACCTTCGCCGACTTCGCCCTGACCGAAGGTCGCTTCCGCAAGCACTTCCGCAAGGCCCCGGTGGAGACCTGGAACGACGACATGGTGCCCATGGCCGAGTTCCTGCAGTTGTCCGAGGATGAGCGGGAAGGTCGTTTCCCTTACATCTGGGCCGTGGATGCCAAGAACCGCCTGACCCGGGTGCTGGTGTCCGAGGAACTGGTGCTGTCCGCCGAAGAACGTCTGGAGTTCTGGCATCAGCTCAAGGGCCTGCTGGGTCTGGATCACGAGGTGGTGGACGTGGACGCCGTGGCGGCCCAGACCCGCGCCGACATGGCCCAGCGTCTGTCCAGTGCCCTATTGTCCCTGGTCAGCGGTGAGGGCGCCGCGAAGCTGGCGGATACCCTGCAGGCACCCGCGCCTGCACCGGTGGTGATTCCCGCCGCCCCGACGGCACCGGCCCCCGCCGTGTCGGCAGCGTCGGTCAATGGCAGCAACGGCAACGGCAACGGCAACGGCCATGCGGCTCAGGGCAACGGGCTGGAATACGAACCGGTCTGGGTGGAAACCACCGAATGCACCGCCTGCGACGAGTGTGTGCAGATCGCGCCCGGGGTGTTTGTCTATGACGACAACCGCCAGGCAGTGGTGACCAATCCCCAGGGGGCGCCGTACAAGGACATCGTGCGGGCCGCCGAGAAATGCACCGTGATGGCGGTGCATCCGGGCACCCCCTTCAACCCCAACGAGCCCGATGCTGAAAAGCTGATGAAGCGGGCCCTGAAGTTCAACTGACCATGGGCATCCTGTCATTTCTGACGGGGCTCACCTTCCCCCGGGGGGTCCATCCCCCCGGGTTGAAGGAAGACACCCGTGGCAAGCCCATTCGTCGGTTGCCCTTTGCACCCCGTATGGTGATACCCCTGCAGCAGCACTTCGGCCGGCCCTCCCGACCCTTGGTGCTCAAGCACCAAGAGGTGCTGCGAGGGCAGCCCATCGCCGAGGCGGATGGTTTTGAGTCCGTGACCTTGCATGCCCCGGTGACCGGGGTGGTGGAGGGGATCGAACTCATGCCTACGGCCAGAGGACCCAAGACCGAATCCATCCTGATCCGTACCGCGCCCGGTGACAGTCAGGCCATTCACTGGTCCCGGCCCCGGGATCTGGAACGGCTCAACCGCCCGCAACTGATCCAGGCGATTCAGGAAATCGGCCTGGTGGGGCAGGGCGGGGCGGCGTTTCCGACCCACATGAAGCTGTCGGTGCCGGATGGCTTCGACATCGATACCCTGGTGATCAATGGCTGCGAGTGCGAGCCCTATCTCAGTGCCGATCACCGCATCATGCTGGAACAGACCGATGCGGTGATCGTCGGTATCCGTATCGCCATGAAGGCCGTGGGGGCCACCCGTGCCGTCATCGGGGTGGAGGATGACAAACCCGACGCCATCGAGGCCCTGCAGGCCCGGCTGGACAAGGAAGGCCCCATCTCCGTGGGCAAGGTCCGGAGTAAATACCCCCAGGGTTCGGAGAAGATGCTCATCAAGGCCCTGCTCAAGCGGGAGGTGCCCTCCGGACATTTCCCGTACCACATCGGGGTGGTGGTCAACAACGTGGGCACCATGGCTCAGCTGGGTACCCTGCTGCCCCGGGGCGAGGGTCTGGTGGAGCGCGTGGTGACCGTGGCCGGTCCCGGCATCACCCGTCCGGGGAATTACCGGGTACCCATCGGTACCCCGCTGCGCTATCTGTTGCAGCACGTGGGTTTCACGGGCAGTGACGCCAGCCACATCATCCTGGGTGGCCCCATGATGGGCAATACCGTCTCATCCCTGGACGTGCCCGTCACCAAGGGGGTGTCCGGCGTGGTGGTGCTGCCCGATCCCGAGGCGGAGGACACTCGCATGCAGCCCTGCATCCGCTGCGGACGCTGTGTGGAGGCCTGTCCGGTGGGACTGAACCCCTCGGACCTGGGCAAGCTGGCCGCCGTGCGCCAGTACGAGGTGATGGAGGAGCGCTACCATCTCAATGACTGCTTTGAGTGCGGCTGCTGCAGCTATGTGTGCCCCTCCAATATCCCCCTGGTGCAGTACTTCCGCATCGCCAAGTCCCTGAACCGGGAGCGCCTCAAGTGACCCCGCTGAAAATCGAACTCAAGACCTCGCCGCACCTGAAGCAGGCGGGCAGCGTGGAGCAGATCATGCGCCACGTCACCTATGCCCTCCTGCCCATCTGCGCCTTTTCGGTCTATCACTTCGGCATCAGCGCCCTGGCGCTGATGATCACCGCCACGGTGACCTGCGTCCTGACCGAGCACCTGTTCGCCAAGCTCTCGGGCAAGCGCACCAGCGTGTCCGATTTCAGCGCCGTCATCACCGGCCTGCTGCTGGCCCTGACCCTGCCGCCATCCTTCCCCCTGTGGATGGCCGCCCTGTCCGGTTTCATCGGTATTTCATTGGCCAAGGTCATGTTCGGCGGCATGGGGTATAACCTGTTCAACCCGGCCCTGGTGGGGCGGGCGTTTGCCCAGGCGGCCTTCCCGGTTTCCGTCTCCACCTGGACGGTGCCGGGTCATCCGGACCGCTTCACCGAGTTCCTGCCGTCCACCCTGGCCATGCCCTTCACCACGCCGGCGCCGGTGGATGCCTGGACGGCGGCTACGCCCTTGGCCCAGTGGAAGTTCGACGGTATCCATGCGGATGCCTGGTCCCTGTTCACCGGCATGACGCCGGGTTCCGTGGGCGAGACCTCGGCCATCCTGATCCTGCTCTGCGGCCTCTACCTGATCGCCCGGGGCATGATGAACTGGCGTATCCCGGCCGCAGTGCTGGGCAGCGCCTTTGTCACCGCCTCGGTGTTCTACTGGATGGATCCCGCGTTTTACCCCACACCCTGGTTCGTGTTGCTCTCCGGTGGCCTGATGCTGGGCGCGATGTTCATGGCCAGTGACATGGTGGCTTCGCCCATTACCCGGTCGGGGATCTGGATCTACGGCATCCTGATCGGTTTCCTGGCGGTGATCATCCGGTTCTTCGGCGGTCTGCCGGAAGGCATCATGTACGCCATCTTGCTGGGTAACGCGGTGGCACCGCTGATCGAACGCATCACCCAGCCCAGGCCCTACGGCAGTCGCAAGCGGAGGGACGCGGCATGAGTACGACCCAGACTTCTTCCGTGGCCCGCCCAGCGCCCACCTCCAGCTTCAGGCTGGTGGGCACCCTGGGATTGATCGCCCTGTTTTCGGGATTGCTGGTGGTGAGCGTGTTCGAGTTCACCAAACCCTATATCGAGGAAAACCAGCGGCGCGCCCTGGAGGCCGCTGTATTCCAGGTGGTGCCCGGCGCGGTGTCCCGTCAGGACTACGTGCTCACCGCCGAGGGCCTGTTCCCGGCCGCCGAGGCCCCGGCACCCGGGCAGCGGGTGTTTGCCGCCTACGATGCCGAGGGCAGTCTGCGGGGCATTGCACTGCAGGCCTCGGCCCGCGGCTATGCAGACGTGATCCGCGTCCTCTACGGCTATGATCCGTCCTGTGAATGCATTATCGGCATGACCGTACTGGAGACCCGGGAAACCCCCGGGCTGGGCGACAAGATCGAGACCGATGCCCGTTTCGTGGCCAACTTCGAGCGTCTGGATGCCCGACTCAATCCGACCGGCACCGGCCTGGCCAATGCCATCGTCACGGTGAAGCAGGGCCACAAGGAACAGCCCTGGGAGATCGACGGCATCACCGGGGCCACCATCTCCGCCAATGCCATCGGACGCATGCTGAGCGACAGTGCCGATACAGTGTTGCCGCGACTGGTGCCCTACTGGACCGTGCTTGAAGGAGGCGCCTGAACATGGCGGCCAATACCGAAAAACCCATCACCCTGGATACCTTCCTGATCGGTCTCTGGCGGGAGAATCCGGTGTTCGTCATGCTGCTGGGCATGTGTCCCGTGCTGGCGGTGACCAACTCCGTGGTCAACGCCCTGGCCATGGGGCTGGCCACCACCTTCGTGCTGCTGTGCTCCACCGCCCTGGTGGCGCTATTGCGCCGGCACATCCCCAAGGAAGTGCGCATCGCGTCCTATATCGTGATCATCGCCACCTTCGTGACCGTGGTGGACTATCTGATCCATGCCATCAGCCTGGAGATCTATCAGGCCCTGGGCGCCTTTATCCAGCTCATCGTGGCCAACTGCATGATCCTGGGCCGGGCCGAGGCGTTTGCCTCCCGCAACCGGGTGAGCACCACCGTGGTGAACTCGTTGGGCATGGGCATCGGCTTTACCATCGCCCTGCTGTGCCTGGGTTCGGTGCGTGAACTGCTGGGGGCCGGTACGTTGCTGGGCATTCCGGTGTTCGGTGAAGGGTTCGAGCCCTGGATCATCATGCTGCTGCCGCCGGGTGGTTTCTTCGTCCTGGGGGCCTGGCTGCTTCTGTTCGCCTGGGTCAAGGAGCGGCAGCTCAAACAGAAGACGGCCGACGCCGGGGAGGCGGGTGTCCATGCACGCTGATTCACTGACCTACATCTTTTTGAATGCGGCCATCATCAATAACTTCGTGCTGGCCCTGTTTCTGGGGATCTGCCCCCTGCTGGGGGTCTCCGGCAAGATCAGCACGGCCTTCTCCATGGGGCTGGCCACCGCCTTCGTGATGCTGATCAGCTCGGTGTCGGCCTGGCTGATCAATGAGTTTTTGCTGTACTTCAATCTGGAGTTCCTGCGCCTGATCGCCTATATCGCGGTGATCGCCTCGGCGGTGCAACTGGTGGAGATGACCATCAAGAAGTTCAGTCCGCCCCTGTACCGGGCGCTGGGGATCTTCCTGCCCCTGATCACCACCAACTGCGCCATCCTGGGTGTGGCCCTGTTCCAGACCAACTATGAGTACAGCTTCAGCCAGTCCCTGGTGTACAGCCTGGGGGCCGGCGCGGGCTTCATTATTGCCATCGTGTTGATGGCGGGGCTACGAGAGAAGCTGGAACTGGCGGATGTGCCGGCCATCGCCCGGGGCGCGGCCATGAGTCTGATGCTGGCGGGGATCCTGTCCCTGGCCTTCATGGGCTTTGCAGGCCTGGGCGGCAGCACGGCATGATGACCTATCTGCTGGCGGTGGGCCTGATCTTCCTGATGTTTGCCGGCTGGGTGCTGGTGCAGGCGGCGGCCCGCCGCCTGGCCCGGCGTCACCCGGAGCTGGGGCCGTTCCGGGAAGGGGGGGGCTGCGGTACGGGGCAGTGCGGTTGCGGCTCGCCCTGTAGCAAGCGTCGTCAGGCAGTGCGGGACGCTCACTGACTCCGTCGCAGCCGGCCTGTGCCCTCAGGCGTTAGGCGGCGAACTGCGCCTCGATCTCCGCCGCCGACACCGGGCGGCTGAACAGGAATCCCTGGCCCACCCGGCAGCCGTGCTCCAGCAGAAAATCCCGCTGGGCGGTGGTTTCCACCCCCTCTGCGATGACCTCCAGGCCCAGGTTCCCGGCCAGACCGATGATGGCGCGGATGATGGCGGCATCCTCCGGGTGGGCGGCGGGGTCGTCCGCCAGATCCCTGACGAAGGACTGATCGATCTTCAGGCTTTGCACCGGCAGGCGCTTGAGATAGTTCAGGGAGGAATAGGCGGTGCCGAAGTCGTCAATGGAGATGCGAAAGCCCATGCGGGTGAGCTGCGACAGAATGTCGATGGTCTGTTCCACGGAACTCATGGCGGCGCTCTCGGTGATCTCAAACTCGATCAGCCGGGTGTCCACCGCGAACTCCTCCATGATCTCCATGATCCGTTCCAGCAGATCCGACTGATGAAACTCCCGCGGGGACAGATTGATGGCCAGCGGCAGCAGGGGCTGCCCCTCCGACTGCCAGGCCCGAATCTGCAGGCAGGCCTGCCTGAGCACTTCCGAACCCAGCTCCAGGATCAGCCCGGTCTCTTCCGCCAGTGGGATGAAACGTCCAGGCATCACCATGCCCCAGTCCGGGTGTTGCCAGCGGATCAGGGCTTCCATGCTGAGTATGCGGTTGGTGCGCATGTCTACGCGGGGCTGGTAGTGAAGTAGAAACTGCCCCTGCTCCAGGCCCTGGCGCATGGCCTGCTCCAGCTGCATGCGCTCATGGAGTTGCTCGTCCAGGTCGCGGGTATAGAAGTGATAACTGCGAGGGCCGTGTGCCTTGGCCCGTGACAGGGCGACATCCGCATGCCGGATCAGGTCTTCGGCGCGTGCGCTGTCGGCGGGGTACATGGCCAGGCCGATGCTGAAGCCGGTGACCAGCGTGACCTTATCCAGCGTAATGGGCTGGGTGAAGGCCATTTGCAGTTTTTCCACCACGGGCACCACATCCCGGGGGGCATGGAGCTGGGTGAGCATGAGGATGAATTCGTCACCACCAAAGCGCGCCACCGTGTCTCCCTCGCGCAGCAGCCCCTTCAGGCGAGCGGCCACGCGGCGCAGCAGCTGGTCCCCCTGCCCATGGCCGAGGGAGTCGTTGATGGTCTTGAAGTCGTCCAGGTCCAGAAAGGCGACGGCGAGCATGGTCTTGTCACGGCGCGCCTGGGCCAGGGCCTGGGTCAGTCGGTCCATCATGAGATCCCGGTTGGGCAGCCCGGTGAGGTTGTCGTGGAAGGCCAGGAAGTCCAGGCGGTCCGTGAGCTGCTTGCGATCGGTGATGTCCTCCGCGAGCTTGATGTACTGGACAATGGTGCCGTCTTCATCGCGAACCGGGTAGATGCGGGCTTGTTCCCAGTAGGTTTCCCCGGATTTCTTGCGGTTGCGGAATTCGCCTTCCCATATTTGTTCCCTCTGCAGGGTGGTCATCAGATGACGCTGACCCGTGTCTTCAACGGGATGTTGCGCCAGGGACTGGACATTGGCCCCCAGCATTTCCTCCGGGGCGAAGCCGGTCACGTCGCAGAAACGATGATTGACGTACTGGATGGCGCCGTCAGGATCGGTGATGACGACAATGCTGGGACTCTGGTCCACGGCAAAGGCCAGCCGCTGCAAATGGCTCTCGGTGCGGCGGCGGTCGGTGATGTCCAGATGTGAGCCCACCATGCGTGCCGGCCGGCCGTCGGCTCCATGGATGACTGAGCCCTGGGCCAGCATCCAGCGGTAGGAGCCGTCCTTGTGGCGCATGCGAAATTCCATGATATAGCGCCCATCGGGTCTTTCCAGGTACGTGGTCACCTGTTTTTGCGTTGCCTCCCGGTCCTCGGGGTGCAGCAATGCCTGCCAGGCGGTGTAGTCATGGCCGATCTCTTCTTCAGCGTAGCCCAGTTGTGTTTTCCATTCCGGGGAGTAGTACACCTCGCCGGTCTGCAGATCCCAGTCAAACAGGCCGATGCGCCCACCCTTGATGGCCTCCTGAAGCCGCATTTGATCCCGAAGTTTTTCCTTGCGTTCTGTGATATCGCGAAGGTAGACCACGGATACTTCCCAACCTTCCATGCGCATGGGAACCGCCCGCAGATCGGCGGACAGAATGCCGCGGGAGGCATGGGCAATCTCGATTTCCATGGGTTCGTCGGGGCTTACCACGAAGCCGAAAATTTCTCCGCGGAGCTGCTCAACCGGAGTGCCGAACAGGTGGGCGGCCGCCTGATTGGCATATTGAATGATGCCCTGGGCGTTCAGCAGCAGGATGGCGTCGGAAGCCTGCTCGACCATCTGTTCAAAGTGACGGGCACAAGGTGTGTGGATAGTCATCACCGTAAGCTCAGGCTTCTGGTCGGGGAGTGCCTTGTCAGGTGGCGGCTTGATGGGCTTGATCATGGAAGGAGGGGATGACTCTGAATAATCCGGTGTGGCTCGGGTCCTGAGTCAGGTCCTTTTCAGGCGGCCAAGGGTATGTTGGGAAGCGAAAGCTGTCGTTGGATGATCATAGCATGGGTCCGGGCTTGGTTCGTGGCGGGGCCGCGTCTGCGTCACTGCGGCTGGAAAATACTGTAGAATCCCGGCTGGTCGATTCATTCAGGACAAGGCATTTTCTTGGGCGATATTTGCCGATCGTACCTCCTCTATCCCCCGGGGCTCAGGCCGCCGAGCCACTTTAAATAATCCGTTCCCGCCCGATGACTCATAACTCCTCGACCCTCATTCGCAATCGAAAGCGTCAGGCCGGCATTTTCAACGCGTTGAAACAGAGTCGCTCTCTGCTCATGATGTATGCCCCGGAGCGCAGGCAGCAAGGGCTCACCCAGATCATTGAACCGGATCTTGATGGTGAGGAAGTGCTGTTTGATATTCCCAACGATGAAGCTCTGGTGAAGGTGCTTGAAGAGGGGGTACGTCTGACGGTGAGCGGTTTGCTTCAGGGTGTGCCGGTGCGTTTTGATACCTGCGTCATTCGTCGTGGTCAATACGATGGTGAAGAAGTGTTGGCCTGCCGGTGGCCCGACGCGCTGGATTATCAGCAACGTCGCAACGCTTTCAGGGTGCAGATTCCCCGCGGCATGGACGGCCATGTCCTGTGGTTTCGGGAGCGACGCAGGTATCACCCGCCTGCCGGGGAGGCTCAGGTAGACGTGGATGAGGACCTGCTCCATGAGAGTCGCCCTTCGGATCTTTCCATTCAGGGCATGTGTCTGGAATACGAGGCGGTGGAAGGTGATGATCCGCAGATCGGCGATGCCGTGTTGATCCGGGAGCTTCGCATCGGCAACCAGCTGTGGTCGGATCTTCGTGCCGAGGTGCGAAGCATCCAGGTGCTGGAGAGTCGGTCCCTGCTGAGACTGGGGGTGCTGTTTCTGGAACTCAGTCCCAGTGCGGATCGCTCATTGAACCGCTTGTTGATGGAGCTTCAGCATGATGCCGCCCGGCGGCTATGAAGGCCTTGAGGCGATCGGCAGGCCCACCAGTTCTCCCCAGCTCATGGGCCGTCCGAACAGATAGCCCTGAAAGGCGCGGTAACCCAGGTCCTCCAGAAAGGCTTTTTGCTCCGGCGTTTCCACGCCTTCGGCCAGTACTTCCAGACCCAGCCCCTCGCCCAGAGACAGGGCTGCCCGCATCAGGGAAGCATCATCTTCGTGGTCCAGGGCCCGGTGCAGGAAGCTTTCATGGACCTTGATCTGATCCAGGGGTAGCCGTCGCAGATCTCCGACAGACAGTTTCCCGATTCCGAAATCATCCAGGGAAAAGCGCAGGCCGCAAGCCCTGAGTCGTTGCATCCTGGCAATGGCTTCTCCCATATCCCCATCAAGGCTCTCTTCATTGACTTCCAGGCGGATGCGATGAGGATCGACGCCGGTTTTTTCAATCGCTTCCGTCATCATCGCTTCCAGTCCCGGCTGGCGGAACTGCCTGGGGCTCAGGTTGATGGCCAGTACCACATTCGACCAGTCGCGATGCTCACACCAGCGTTTCATATCCTGAAACCCCTGTTCCATGATCCACTGCCCGATGGAGAGCATCAGCCCGGACTCCTCCGCCACCGAAATCACCTGAGCGGCACTGATGAGGCCTTGCCGGGGGTGTCGCCAGCGCAGCAAGGCTTCCGCCGCCCGGATGCGGCCATGGTGATCATATTGTGGCTGGTAATACAGGGTCAGATGTCGATTGATCATGGCCTGGTGCAGTTCATGGACCATGATGGAGCGGGTTTCCAGTGACGATTGCATGGAGGGTTCGAAGACGCGTATGCCGTTGCGCCCCTGACGTTTGATCTCATACATGGCCATGTCGGCCTGTTGCAGCACCTCTTCGGCACTGACGGCATGGCCGCTGAAGAGGCTGATGCCGATGCTGGGGGTTGCGACATGTTCCAGCGTGTTGAGGATGTAGGGCCTGCCCATGGCATTGAAGATCTTGTCGCCGATATCCCGCGCCATCTTCAGGGCCTCTTCTTCCTGCGAACCCAGGTTTTCCACCATTACGATGAATTCATCCCCGCCCAGCCGGGCCACCGTGTCCATCTCTCTGACGCAAGTCTTGAGCCGCTGCCCCACCTGTTGCAGCAGCAGGTCTCCAGTGCTGTGTCCGTAGGTATCGTTCAGGGCCTTGAATCGATCCAGATCCATGAACAGCAGGGCCCCGTACTGACCACTGCGCTTGCCGGAGACCACCGCCTTGTCGAGTCGGTCCAGCAGCATGCGTCGGTTGGGGAGCTGGGTCAGTGCGTCATAGAAGGCCATTTGTGCGATGCGCTCATTGGCCTGTTTCTGCTCGGTCACATCCCGGATGACCGACATGACCTCCCAGTCATTGAGCTTCACCAGCCGGGCCTCGAAGGTGCGCCGGTCGCCGGATACGTCCAGCGTGTATTCCACGAAATGCATGCGGTCCTCCGCCAGGACTCGCCGAATGGCGTCCAGAAGGCGAACGGCGATCTCCAGGGGCAGCACGTCGGACACGTTCTTGTGCAGGAAGGATTCGGGGGATTTGTAAAGGAGGCTTTTCTGACCGGCATGCCAGTCCAGATAACGCCCGTCATGGCTCATGCGGAACATCAGGTCGGGCATGGCCTCCAGCAGGGCGCGGTTATAGCGTTCGCTTTTTGCCAGCGCCGCCTCCACCTCCTTGATGCGGGTCTGGTCGAACAGATAGCCGCGCAGACGCCCCGTGGGTCCCGTGTCATTGCGTTCCGGGCGGGTGAAGTCGTAAAACCACCGGTAGTGCCCGGACTTGTGGCGCAGGCGGTAGGATTGCTCGAATTGAGTCGTGTCGGCTTCCATGTGCTCCCGGTGCTCTTTGAGTATCCGGGCACGATCCTCCGGATGGATCAGGTCATCAAAGCAGAATCCCGGGGTACGCAGCTCATCCGGTGCATATCCCAGCAGGTCAAGGGCATTGTCCGAGGCATAGAGAATGCGTCCGGTCTCGACCGACTCCCAGATGATGAGCATCACCGGGCCGGTGGCAAACAGCCGCCGCTCTTCCCGGAGCTGGCGCTCTGCTTCCTTGCGGCGATGGATGTCTTTGTTCACCCCGATCACCCGCGTGGGCCTGCCCTGCGAGTCCCGGCTGATCACCTGCCCCTGGTCCAGGATCCATAGATAACGGCCATCCTTGCAACGCAGTCGGTATTCCGACTCGTAGATCGGGGCAAGGCCGTCCAGGTGCCGTTGGAGATCCTTCAGTACCCTGTCCTGGTCGTCGGGATGCAGGCGCGCCTCCCAGGCATCAAGCGACGGGGATATCTCTTCGGGCGCATAACCCAGCATCAGTGCCCAGCGGGGAGAGTGATAGGTCTGCCCGGTGACGATATTCCAGTCCCACAGACCCTGATTGCTGCCCTCCAGGGCAAAGCGCCAGCGCAGCTCATTGTCCTGAATCGTGGTGTGCTGTGCCTCGGCCTGAACCCGTAGACGGATGTTCTCGTTGAAACTGGCCTGAATGCGCGAGGCGCTGACGAAGACGAACAACAGGAAGAGGCAGACGATCAATCCGGCCATCACGGACAGGGCCCCATCCTGTAGCAGCAGGGCAATGGCCAGCGGCACGAGCATCGGGGCGACCAGAAACAGGGTGGACAGCCGGTCGGTGGCCAGGGCGATGATGGCCCCGGCGGTGATGCCGGCGATGGCAAAGGCCAGGAAGGCCTGGAAGCTCAAGTCACCGGACTGGGTGAGCAAGGTGCAGCCGATGCCCCAGCCGATGCCGGCGGCCAGGGTGCTGGCCCTGAAACGCCACAGCCAGACAGGGTGCTCGGGGGTGTCGGTGCGCCGAAAGGCCAGCCACAGTCTGCCCCGGAGCAGAGCGACCAGCAGGACGAGGCAGAACCAGCCCAGCAGCGGGAGGGCCGGCAGCACGGGCAAATGAATCAGGCCCAGGATGGCGGCCGCGCCGATAGACACCGCCGTGGTGGCGGGCAACCCCTCGTAGAGGTAGCGTGTCTTTTCGGTTTCCATTTCCAACATCCCGTGACCTCCAGGCCCAGGTCGGGCCGCAACCCGAGCATGTCATCTTCGGCCGCAAACTTGCCGGACTCCTGTCGTACGCTGGTCCCGCCCGAGGCTCCCCCGGCCCTTACGTGGAGGCCGGGGACGGGACTTTGTCCTTGAAATCACAAAGATCGGCGATCAGGCATTGCCCGCACTTGGGGGCGCGAGCGGTACAAGTATAGCGGCCATGCAGGATCATCCAGTGATGGGCGTCCTGTCTGAATTCGGCGGGCACCACGCGCAGCAGTCGTGTTTCCACCGCCGACGGGGTCTTGCCCGGCGCGATCCCGGTGCGGTTGGCGACGCGGAAGATATGGGTATCGACGGCGATGGTGGGTTCGCCGAAGGCGGTGTTCAGCACCACGTTGGCGGTCTTGCGCCCGACCCCGGGCAGGGCTTCCAGGGCGGCCCGCTCACGGGGCACTTCACCTTGCCACTGATCCATCAGGATACGGCAGGTCCGGATGATGTTTTCCGCCTTGCTGTTGTACAGGCCGATGGTACGGATGTAGCCCTTGAGCCCTTCCAGCCCCAGGTCGAGGATGGCCTGGGGGGTGTCGGCCACGGGGAACAGCAGGGCCGTGGCCTTGTTGACACCCTTGTCGGTGGCCTGAGCCGAGAGGATCACGGCGATCAGCAGTTCAAACGGGGTGCGGTAGTTCAATTCCGTGGCGGGGTGGGGGTTGGCCGCCCGCCAGCGGGTGAATATCTCCCGGCGCTTGTCATTGTTCATCCGTCCGCCTCAGGCCCGGGCCTCCCTGAGGGCTTCGGCGCGACGGGCTGCTCGTTTCTCCAGTCGGTCATCCACCAGGTTCTTCATGGCCAGCAAGAGGCCCAGGCCGATGAAGGCCCCCGGTGGCAGGATGGCCAGCAAAAAGCCCCGGTAGTCTTCGATCAGGGTCACGGTGAGTCCCCGTGCCGCCTCGCCGAACATCAGGTGCGCCTGATCGAACAGGGTGCCCTGGCCGATGGCCTCGCGCATGGCACCCAGGGCCACCAGCACCAGGGTGAAGCCGATACCCATGATCAGCCCGTCGACGAAGGCCTTGGGGATGGTGTGCTTGGAGGCAAAGGCCTCGGCCCGACCGATGATGGCGCAGTTGGTCACGATCAGCGGGATGAAGATCCCCAGCACCAGGTAGAGTTCATGGAAGTAGGCATTCATGGCCAGTTCGATGGCGGTGACCACCGAGGCGATGATGAGTACATAGATGGGGATGCGGATCTCCGGTCGCACCCAGTTGCGGATGAAGGAGACGCTGACGTTGGAGGCGATCAGGGTCAGGGTGGTGGCCAGTCCCAGCCCCAGGGCATTGACCACCGTGCCGGAGATGGCCAGCAGGGGGCACAGGCCCAACAGCTGCACCAGGGCGGCGTTGTTGTACCAGAGGCCATCGGCGACGATCTTGCCGTAGGGGGTGTCATTCATCAGTGTGCGCCTCTTCATCCGTGTCATCGACGGGCATCGGCTCGAATACCTGTTCCCGATGGGTGTCGAAGTAGATCAGGGTATCGCGTACCGCACGCACCACCGCCCGAGGGGTGATGGTGGCCCCGGTGAACTGGTCGAAGATGCCGCCGTCCCGTTGCACCGCCCAGCGTTCCACCGGCGGATTGCCCAGTTCCAGGTCGTCAAAGCCCAGGATCCAGTCGGAGCGGCCGGCCTCGATGTCATCGCCCAGGCCCGGGGTCTCTCGGTGGCTGACCACCCGCACCCCGGCCACCCGGCCGTCTGCGCGCACGCCCACCAGCAGATGGATATCACCGGAGTAGCCGCCGCGGGCGGTCACGGAGAATACCGCAGCCACCGGTTCATCGGCCAGGCGCGCCCGGTAGACCAGATGGTTGCCGCCACCGAGCAGGGCGTGGCTGAGCACGGTGGTGTCGTTGATGATCTCGTTGTCGTATTCGCCGTCGGGGAGGATGTCATGCAGGCGCGCCAGGGTGGCCGCTTCCCGGTTGGCTTCGATGCGTTCCGCCGTGCCCATGTGGACCAGGGCCACCAGTCCGGCCCCCACCAGTCCGAAGGCGGCCAGCAGGGCCGTGGTGAGATAGATTTCCCGCAACACGTTCCTAGCCCTCCTTGCCGGCGGCAGTCTTGCCGAAGACCCGGGGCTGGGTGTAGTGATCGATCAGGGGCACCATCATGTTCATGAGCAGGACCGCGAAGGCCACTCCTTCCGCATAGCCCCCCCAGGTACGGATGACGAACACCAGCGCCCCCACCCCGGCACCGAAGATCAGGCGTCCCCGGGGCGTGGTGCTGGCGGAGACCGGGTCGGTGGCGATGAAGAAGGCACCGAGAATGGCGGCGCCGCTGAAGACATGGAACAGCGGGGAGGCGTAGATCTCCGGGTTGATGAGCCAGAACAGGCCGGAGAGCAGGGTGAGGGCGCCCAGCATGGCCACCGGGATCTGCCAGCCGATGACCCGGCGCTTGAGCAGCCACAGGCCGCCCACCAAGAACCACAGGCCGATCCACTCCCAGCCCACGCCGCCCAGATAGCCGAAGAAGGGCGAGGTCTGGATCTCGCTGATGGGGTGTGCCAGTCCCACCCCCGTCTGCATCCGGTCCAGCGGCGTGGCGGCGGTGATCATGTCCCAGGTCAGTCCGTCCGGCAGGCGCCCGGCAAAGATGGCGGTGAAGGCCTGGGGCAGGCTCAGGTTCAGCTCGGCGATGACGGAAGGACTCAGCCACAGGGTCATTTCCCGGGGGAAGGAGATCAGCACCACCACATAGCCCACCATGGCCGGATTGAAGGGGTTGTATCCCAGGCCGCCGTAGAGGTGTTTGGCCATCACCATGGCAAAGCCCACTCCCACCAGGGTGACCCACCAGGGGGTCAGCGGCGGCACGGCCAGGGCAAACAGCCAGCCGGCCAGTACCGCGCTCAGGTCGGTGATGTGGGGCGTCAGTGCGCGGCCGCGTACCAGCAGCATCAGGGCCTCGCAGGCCAGGGCGACGGTGACGGCCAGAGAGACGTTGATCAGCACGCCCCAGCCGAAATACCAGGTCATGGCCGCGGTGCCGGGGATGAGGGCCAGCAGTACCTGTCCCATGACCCGGTTGACACTGCGGGCGGGCGCCATGTGTGGCGAACTGAAGGTCTTGAAGCGCATCAGCGGGTTTCGTCGTCGTTATCGGAGACCGGAGCGGCGGCATTCGTGCCCTGTGCTTCCCGGTCGGCCTTGCGGGCCTGGGCCCGTGCCAGGGCGGCACGGATCACCGCCTGCTTGGGATCTTCCGCCCCATCGGTGGCGGTCGTCTGCTGGGTAGTGGCCTGCTTGCGCTTCATGCGCTCGGCCTTTTCCCGTTCTTCCCGTTCCAGGCGTTCCCGTCGCAGTTCATGGCGCTGCTTGGCGGCCTCGGCCTGGCGACGTTCCCGTTCCTGGGACCAGATTTCGTTCTTGGCAAAGCGGTAGTACTGCACCAGCGGGATGTTGCTGGGGCAGACGTGAGCGCAGCAGCCGCATTCGATGCAGTCGAACAGGCTGTATTCCTGGGCCTTTTCAAAGTCACGGGCACGGCTGAACCAGTACAGCTGTTGGGGCAGCAGGCCGGCAGGGCAGGCCTTGACGCATTCCCCGCAGCGGATGCAGGGCATCACCGGGCCTGGGCGCTCCACGTCGGCGGTGCGAGCGGCGATGACGCAGTTGCCGCCCTTGATGATGGGCACTGCGTCGCTGGCCAGGGCAAAGCCCATCATGGGGCCGCCCATGATGAGTCGTTCCACGTCGTCGGTGTAGCCCCCGGCCAGGGCAATCAGGTCTGCCACCGGGGTGCCCAGGTAGACCTGCAGGTTGCGGGGGCGGTTGACGCCGCTGCCGGTGACCGTTACCAGGCGGGAGATCAGGGGTTCACCCAGGACCACGGCCCGGTAGATGGCGGCGAGGGTACCCACGTTGTGGCAGACCACGCCCACGTCGGCGGGCAGGCCTTCGCTGGGCACTTCGCGACCGGTGAGTACGCGCACGAGCTGGCGTTCGCCGCCGGTGGGGTAGATGCTGGGGATGGCGACGATGCGGATATTGTCCCGTTCTTCGCCGCCCAGGGCCTCGGTCATGGCGCGGATGGCCTCGGGCTTGTTGTCCTCAATGCCGAACAGGCAGCGCTCCGGCTTCAAGGCGCGGCGTACCAGGTGCATGCCGGCGATCACTGCTTCCGCCTGGGTGCGCATGAGCATGTCGTCGCAGGTGATGTAAGGCTCGCACTCGGCGCCGTTGATCACCAGCGTGTCGATCTTCTGCTGGGGCCGGGGGTTGAGCTTCACCGCCGCGGGAAAGGCGGCCCCGCCCAGGCCCACGATCCCCGCATCACGTACCCGGTTGCGTAGCTTGACGGGGTCGATGTTGCGGTAGTCTTCGATGGGCGGCATCCGGCTGTCGCCCCAGTCATCTTCGCCGTCGGCTTCGATGACGATGCAGGGGGCGGACAGGCCGGAGGGGTGGGGCACCGGCTGATCACCAATGAGGACGATGCGGCCGGAGGTGGGGGCATGGATGTGGGCGCCCACGTAGGTGTCCGAACGGGCGATGAGTTGTCCCTTCCTGACCTGTTCACCGCGTTTGACCACCGGCACGGCGGCCTCGCCGATGTGCTGTCGCAACGGCAGGATCAGTCGCGGCGGCAGGGGGGCGACGGCCACCGGCTCGGTGGTGCTTTCCGCCTTGTGATCGGGCAGCTTGACGCCGCCGTGGAATCGCCAGAGTTTGTGGGAACTTGCAGTCATGGGGTGTCGTGGTCAGCGGGGGCTTTGGCGCCTCAGGCGCCGGAGCCCGCGGATGCCGGTCGGGCCAGATCCACCAGACAGAGGCGGTCAGCGGCGGTGTCCATGGGGAAAGGCCATTTCCAGGTATTGAGATCCTGGGCGATGGGTATCATGCGGATGCAGTCCACCGGGCAGGGCATCAGGCACAGTTCGCAGCCGGTGCACTGGGCTTCGACGACGGTGTGCAGCTGCTTGGCCGCGCCGATGATGGCATCCACCGGACAGGCCTGCACGCACAGGGTGCAGCCGATGCAGCTGTTTTCGTCGATGTGAGCCAGGGCCTTTTCCTTGACCTTGCCGGCGATGGGCTTGGCGTCGCGGCCCAGAAGATCGGCGAGGGCCGTGAGCAGGCCACTGCCCCCCGGAGGGCAGAGGTTGATGTCCGCCTTGCCCTCGGCGATGGCGGCGGCATAGGGGCGACAGCCCGCGAAGCCGCACTGACCGCATTGGGTCTGGGGCAGCATGTTGTCGATCCTTTCCACCACTGGATCGCTTTCCACGCGAAAACGGATGGCGGAATAGCCCAGGATCATGCCGAACAGGGCAGACAGGGAACTGATGACTAGAACGGCGGCAAGCATGGGCGGTTACATCTCCTGGCTCGTCGGTTACGGCATCCGGTTCAGGGGGCCAGCCCCAAAAAACCCATGAACGCCAGTGACATGAGGCCTGCGGTGACCAGCGCGATGGCACTGCCGCGGAACGGCGCCGGCACATCCGCAGCGGCGACCCGCTCGCGCATGGCGGCAAACAGGATCATGACCAGTGAGAAGCCGGCGGCGGCACCCAGGCCGTACATCACCGACTCCAGGAAGCCATGGCTTTCCTGCACGTTCAGCAGGGCCACTCCG
>NZ_JAJNQM010000047.1:0-26954 GCF_022227785.1 Ectothiorhodospira lacustris
GCGACCTGATGTCGCGCACGGATAACGAGACCATCGGCTCCGTCAGCGATCTGCTGTTCGATGAGAACGGCCGGATCCTGGCCGTGATCGTCGAGGTGGGCGGCTTCTTGGGCGTGGGCAAAAAGGAAGTGGCCGTTTCCTGGGACTCGGTCGAGCACAGCTTGAACGAGGATGGCGATGGGTATGACTTCAGCGTCACTTCGACCAAAGATACCTTGAGGGCGGCCCCGGAATACGAGCACGAGGCCGGGAAGGCAAGGCCGGCAGGCAGTAGTCGGTACTGATAATCAAGGCAGCGGCAATCTGAGTCCTCTCACACTTCATTTGAAGCGGGCTCGGGCGGCAGGGGCGATCATGGTCCCTGCCGTTTTTTTTTTTGGAGACGCTCTCCCGATTTTCAGATTCCTGTGAGGTCGTCGCGGGTTCGTGTCTGTTCGCCAGCGAACAGAATGCAGACGGTTGTGTGTTTAATCTGGGCCATGGCGACTGAATGATCCTGATGGATGATCCGGCGCCTCATAGTAGGGTTTTGTAAGGTACAGAAAATACAAGAGCCGCTTCGGCCTTGGTGAGTGAGTCCACTGAATGTTCGCAGGAGGGTGCGTCATGAACAAAGATCAGGTTAAGGGTCGGGCCAAGGAAGCAACGGGCAAGGTCAAGGAAGTCACCGGCCGGGTGGTCGGGAATGAGAAGTTGGAAGGTGAAGGGAAAATCCAGAAGGCCGCGGGCAAGGTCCAGGCCGATTACGGTGATTTGAAGGAAGATCTGAAGAAAGACTAGCGCGGATCCGTCCGGGTCGGCGGATGCTTGAAGCCGGGGGCGGAGGTTCCACCTCCGGCCCCCGGTTGCACCGGACCCCGCCCTGTGTGCGGTAGCGCACCGATGAACACCTGACAGGTGCGGATCCTGTTTCCATCCATCTTCTGGAGTTGTCATCATGAATCCATGGTTAAGGTATTGCTCCGCATTTTTTATGGCCTTCGCGCTGGTGGCTGCGGTGAGCTGTGCGGCCCCCTCCAAGCAGCAGTCGGCCGGGGAGTACATCGACGATGCTGTGATTACCACCAAGGTTAAGGCGGCGATACTCAATGACCCCGATCTGCGGGTGAACGAAATCAGTGTCGAGACCTATGACGGCGTGGTCCAACTCAGCGGGTTTGTGAGTTCAAGGGCCGAGGTCAACCGGGCGGTGGAGGTGGCTCGGGGCGTTGGCGGTGTGAGGGATGTGAAGAACGACATGCGTGTCAAGTGAGCGGCCGCCTGTGGCCGAGGGGGCGGCGGCATCCATCCATCGATACCGGCGACGGCGAGTTACTGCGCGCGGAGCTGTTCAGTCTTGAACAGCTCAAGCGCCACGGGGCTGCGCTGGCACAGCGACATCACCTCTCTTCCCGTCCCGGTCCCGACCGGCTGTTGCCCAGGCTGGCGGACAATGCGCAGCGCCTGCTGACGGCCTACGATGTGGTCACGGCGGCCGCTTCGCCGGGTCAACGGGTCACACCGGCAGAGGCCTGGCTGCTGGATAACTTCTACCTGATCGAACAGCAAATCAGCCAGGTACGCCGGCATCTGCCGCGCGGATACAGCCGGCAGTTGCCGCAACTGGCCGACGGTACATCGGCCGGTTTCCCCCGCATCCATGACCTGGCACTGGCGCTGATTTCCCATATGGACGGCCGTGTGGATGGCGACAATGCCACCCAGTTCATCGCCGCCTATCAATCCGTTGCACCTCTCAAGATCGGCGAATTGTGGGCCTTTCCGATCATGCTGCAGCTGGCCCTGCTGGAAAACCTGCGCCGGGTCGGGGTGAGTATCGCCCAGCGTCGCCGGGAACGGGACGCGGCCCTCGCCTGGGCGGATCGCATGCTGGTGACGGCCGAGCAGGAACCCAAACAACTTATCCAATTGCTGGCCGAATTCGCCCGGGCGGATGTGCCGCTGACGGCCCCGTTCGTGGAAGCATTTTACGCCGTACTCCAGGCCCAGGGTCCGGCCCTGGCCTTTATCCGTACCTGGGTGGAGCA
The DNA here is from genome assembly GCF_022227785.1 of Ectothiorhodospira lacustris. Lineage (NCBI taxonomy): Bacteria > Pseudomonadati > Pseudomonadota > Gammaproteobacteria > Chromatiales > Ectothiorhodospiraceae > Ectothiorhodospira > Ectothiorhodospira lacustris. The sequence goes on from NZ_JAJNQM010000047.1 coordinate 2,028, forward strand.
CAAGCTGCTGGAACAGGGCGTGACGGCCGAGCAATTGTCGGAAGTGGCCGGACGCACGGCCGCGGCCAACCAGATTTCCATGGCCAACAGCATCGGCAGCCTGCGTTTTATCGGCAGCATGGACTGGAAGGATTATGTCGAGTCCCTGAGTGTGGTCGAGCGGATTCTGCGGGATGATCCCGTGGGTATGCATGCCGGCCAGGACTTCGCTACCCGCGACCGTTACCGGCACGTTGTGGAAGATGTGGCCCGGACGGCGGCTTGCCCCGAGCAGGACGTGGCCCGGGCGGCGGTCGATCTGGCCCGGGCCGCTGCGGCTCAACGGGGAGGGGAGGATCGCAGTGCCCATGTAGGGTACTACCTGATCGACCGGGGACGACCGGCGCTGGAGCGGGCGGTGGGCTGCCGGATGCCCTGGACATCCCGGCTCGGACGCCGTTGTCGACCGGCCTGCCTACCCTTGTATCTGGGGACGGTGACTTTGCTCACGCTGCTTGCGGCAGGGGGCGTGCTGCTGCTTCTGGACGGATTCAATCCGGATACCGCCTGGACCTGGTATCTGGCACTGCCGTTACTGATTGCCGTCTCGGCGCCGGCCGTCTCACTGGTCAATCTGTTGGTCACGTTGCTCTTGTCGCCCAAGGCCCTGCCACGGATGGATTTTTCCAGCGGGATTCCGGAGGATCGGCGCACCATGGTGGTCGTGCCTACGCTGCTGACCGGCCCCGAGGATATCGATCACCTGCTGGAGGCGCTGGAGATCCGCTATCTGGGTAATCGGGACCCCAATCTGTTCTTTGCCTTGTTGACGGATTTTCCGGATGCCCCCCAGGAAGCGCTGCCTCGGGACGCGGCCCTGCTTGAGCAGGCACGCACGGCGGTGGAACGACTCAATCTCAGGTATCGGGAAGATCGACCCGGCATCTTTTATCTGTTTCATCGGCCTCGGGTGTGGAATCCGTTCGAACGGGTGTGGATGGGCTACGAGCGCAAGCGAGGCAAGCTGGAGCAGTTCAACGCCCGCCTCAGAGGGGAGGGGACCACCGCCTTCTCGGAGATCGTCGGGGATACCCGTCTGCTGACCACCATCCGTTTCGTCATTACCCTGGACACCGATACCCAGCTGCCGCGGGATGCGGCGCGTCAATTGGCGGGTAACCTGGCGCATCCACTCAACCGTCCGGTTTTTGATCCGGACCGGGGGCGCATCGTCGAAGGTCACGGCATCCTGCAACCCCGTACTTCCATCAGCCTGAGCAGTGCCCACCAGTCACGCTTTTCCGGATTATTCGCGGGTGAGCCGGGCATGGACCCCTACACACGGGAGGTCTCCGATGTGTACCAGGATCTGTTTGGCGAAGGATCCTTCGTCGGCAAGGGCATCTACGATGTGGATGCCTTTCGCCGGGCCATCGATGGTCGCCTGCCGGAAAACCTGATCCTGAGTCACGATCTGCTGGAAGGGGGCTACGCCCGGTCGGCGCTGGTGACGGATGTGGATCTGCTTGAGGCGCATCCGGCCACGTATACCGCGGAGGCCAGCCGCCGCCACCGCTGGATAAGGGGAGATTGGCAACTGGTCGGCTGGCTGCTGCCCCGCGTGCCGGCCTCCCGGGAGCGCCCGCCGTTGCGGGTACCTAACCCCTTGTCAGCCCTCTCCCGCTGGAAATTGTTCGACAACCTGCGCCGCAGCCTGGTGCCCCCGGCCTTGCTGGTCCTGTTGCTGGGGGGCTGGCTGCTGGGCGCTGGCCCGGTGTGGTTCTGGAGCCTGCTGATGCCGGCGCTGGTGGCCGTGCCCGCCGTGCTGCCCGCCGCGATTGATCTGTGGCGCAGGCCGCAGGATCGGGATCGCCGGGTACACCTGACTCTGACCGGCAGGGCCGCGGTACGGCCATTGACCCAGGCCTTACTGAGCCTGGTGTTCCTGCCTTACGACGCCCGGATCTGCCTGGGGGCCATAGCCTGCTCCTGGGGGCGGATGCTGTTTACCCGGCGGGGGCTGCTGCTCTGGTACCTGCCCAGCTATGCCCGCCGCAATGCCTGCCGGACACCCACCGACTTTTTGCGGGAGATGTGGCTCGCGCCGGTCCTGGCGCTGTCGACGGGAGTCGCCCTGGTCTGGACATCCGGAGATGCCTGGGCCACGCAGGGGATGTTTGCCGCCCCATTTCTGTTGCTGTGGCTGATATCGCCCGGCATCGGTTGGTGGATCAGTCGACCGCCGAGTGACCGCATGCCGCGTCTGAGTGCGGCACAGGAGGTCTTCCTGCGTCGTGCGGCCCGTAGGACCTGGCGTTACTTTGCCGATTTTGTCGGGCCGGAGGACCACTGGCTGCCGCCGGATAATTTCCAGGAAACCCCCGCACCGATGGTGGCTTCACGCACCTCGCCCACCAATATCGGCATGGCGTTGCTGTCGGATCTGGCCGCCCATGACTTCGGCTATGTGACCACCGGCGAATGCCTGGCACGTATCGACCGCACCGTGTCGACCATGGAGCGTCTGGAACGCTACCGGGGACATTTCTACAACTGGTACGACACCCGTACCCTTGAGCCCCTGCAGCCGAGATACGTCTCTTCGGTGGACAGCGGCAATCTGGCGGGTGCCCTGCTGACCCTTCAGGCCGGGCTGGCCGAACTGAAACATCAGCCGGTGCCGTCACCCCGGGCGTTGCAGGGACTGCTGGACACCCTGGGGGTGCTGTCTGAACAGCGGCCCTTATCACCACCGCCCCCCCTGATTGCACTGGAACGCCGGGTCCAGGGCATGCGGGACGCCGACCTGTCCATCACCGACCTCATCCAGGCCCTGGAGGAGATTCAGCAGGCCGGGGGAGCGGCGGCCGCATGGGCGGCGGCGGGCACGCCCGCCAGTGACGCGACATCGGCCTATTGGGTACAGGCCTTTGACCGGCAGGTGGCTGCCCTGCGGGATGAATGGATTCGTTTGTTGCCGGCGGACGGATCCGTGGCGGCGGAGGACCCATCCCGGGCGCGGCTCGACACCATCGATGACCTGATCCGGCGTTGCCGAGATCTGGCGATCATGGATTTTGAATTTCTCTACGATGCCACGTCGGGGTTGCTGGCCATCGGCTATGACGTGGGCGAGCGGCGCCGCGATCCGGCCTGCTATGACCTGCTGGCGTCGGAGGCGCGCCTGGCCAGCTTCCTGCTGATTGCCCAGGGACAGTTGCCCCAGAAACACTGGTTTGCCCTGGGGCGTCTGCTGACCAGCCACGGGGGCGATGTCAGCCTGATTTCCTGGAGCGGCTCGATGTTCGAGTACCTGATGCCGCAACTGATCATGCCCAGCTTCGGCAACACCCTGCTGGCGCAGACCTGCAAGGCGGCCGTGTCGCGCCAGATCGAGTATGGCCGGCAGCGGGCGGTGCCCTGGGGGATTTCCGAATCCTGCTACAACGTCACCGACATGAACCAGGTCTACCAGTACCGGGCCTTCGGCGTGCCCGGGTTGGGATTCAAGCGGGGATTGGGGGAGGATTTGGTGATCGCCCCCTATGCCACGGCGCTGGCGCTGACGGTGCTGCCCGGGGAGGCCTGCCGCAACCTGGAACGGCTGGCCCAGACGGGCTTTCTCGGTACCTACGGCTTCTTCGAGGCGGTGGATTACACCCCGTCCCGGGTACCGCGGGGCAAGCCCTGGTTCATCGTGCGCAGCTTCATGGCCCATCATCAGGGCATGAGCCTGCTGGCCTTTGCCCATGTGCTGCTGGATCAGCCCATGCAGCGTCGATTCATGGCCGACCCGGAGGTGCGGGCGACGGAGTTGCTGCTGCAGGAGCGTGTTCCGCGACAGGGGGCCACCTTGCATCCCCATGCCGCCGAGGTGAGTGCCTCCGCTCAGCCGCCGGATGCAGAGTTCGGCAGCATCATGCGGGTATTCAGGGAAACCACCACGCAGATACCCGAGGTGCATCTGCTGTCCAATGGTCGTTACCATGTCATGGCCACCCATGCCGGCGGCGGTTACAGTCGCCGGCATGGGCTGGCCGTGACCCGCTGGCGCGAGGACGCCACCACCGATGCCTGGGGCACGTTCATCTACCTGCGCGACCGTGATGGCGGGCAGTATTGGTCCTGCGCCCATCAGCCGACGCTGCGCCGTGCGGATCACTATGAGGCCATCTTCGTGCAGGCCCGCGCGGAATACCGGCGACAGGATCAGGCCATCGATGCCCACACCGAGATCTGCGTCTCCCCCGAGGATGATGTGGAGATCCGGCGCGTGACCCTCACCAATCAATCTTCCCGGCGGCGTCATATCGAACTGACCAGTTATGCAGAGGTGGTGTTGGCACCGTTGGCCGCCGACCTGGCCCATCGAGCCTTCAGCAATCTGTTCGTGCAGACCGAGATTCTGTCTCAGCAGCAGGCCATCCTGTGTACGCGGCGACGGCGTACGCCGGACGAGCAGGTGCCCTGGATGTTTCACCTGATGGCCGCGCCGGGGGCCGTGATCGATGCGCCGTCCTTTGAAACCGATCGTGTCCGCTTCGTGGGTCGCGGTCGCACGACCGTCAACCCGGTGGTGATGGATGCCTCACCGCCGATCCGGCGTCTGTCCGACACGGCGGGCGCAGTGCTCGATCCCATCGTTGCCATTCGTCGCACGGTGACTCTGGTGCCCGATGAGTCGGCGAGCGTCCAGATCATCTCCGGCGTGGCCGATACCCGGGAGGCGGCACTGGTGTTGCTGGAGAAATATTGTGATCGCCATTTCGTTGAACGTGCCTTCGAGATGGCCTGGTTCCAGAGTCAGGAGGTGTTGCGTGTGCTCAACGCCACCGAGGTGGATGCTCAGGTCTACGGTCGTCTGGCCAACTCGGTGGTCTTCGGTAACGCACTGCGTCGTGCTGCACCGGGGGTCATCGCCCGCAATCAACTGGGGCAGTCGGGTCTGTGGCGCTTTGCCATCTCCGGGGATCTGCCCATCGTCCTCCTGCATATTGGTGATATCCATCGCATCGATCGGGTCAAGCAGGTGCTGCAGGCCCACGCCTATTGGCGCATGAAGGGGCTGATCGCCGACCTGGTGATCCTGAATGAGGACTTTTCGGGTTACCGGGCGGTCCTGCACGACCGGATCATGGGGCTGATCCACTCAGGCCCCGAGGCGCAGATGCTGGACAAGCCGGGCGGGGTCTTCCTGCGGCGTGCCGAGGAACTGTCGGAGGATGAGCGGGTATTGTTGCAGACGGTGGCGCGCATCATTTTCAGCGATACGGCGGACACACTGATCGAGCCGGTGGAGCGCCGCATCTCCGCGGGTCGCCGGTCGGATCGGCTGGAGCCGGTGCACCCGGTGATGACCGAGCCGCCGTCGAACCCGGTGCCGCGGAAACTTATTTTCAACAATGGTCTGGGTGGCTTCACGCCGGACGGACGGGAATACGTGATCACCCTGGCGCCGGGGCAGCAGACACCGGCTCCCTGGGTGAACGTGATTGCCGGTCCGCACATCGGTACGGTGGTGAGTGAGGCGGGCAGTGCCTATACCTGGGTGGACAATGCCCACGAGTTCCGGCTGACCCACTGGCACAATGATCCGCTGTCCGACACCGGCGGCGAGGCCTTCTACATCCGGGATGAGGAAACGGGGGCCTTCTGGTCACCGACGCCGTTGCCGGCCCGGGGGCGCAACGGCTATGTCTGTCGGCATGGCTTCGGCTACAGCGTATTCGAGTACCGGGAGTCGGGGATCGACTCGGAATTGACCACCTATGTCGCCCTGGATGCGCCGGTCAAGTGTGTGGTGATCAAGTTGCATAATCATTCCCGGCGCACACGCCGACTGTCTCTGACAGGCTATTGGGAGTTGGTGCTCGGCGAGTGGCGGCATGCCAATCTGATGCATATCGTCACCGAAACGGAACCCCACACCGGGGCCTTGCTGGCTCGCAATGCCTACGGGCGCGAGTGTGCCCATCGGCTGGTGTTCGCCCATGTGAGCGAACGGGATCGCTCGATCAGCGGTGGGCGGACCGAGTTCATCGGCCGCAACGGTTCCATGGCCAAGCCGGCGGCCATGCGCCGCAAGCGCTTGTCAGGCCGAACCGGCGCCGGCCTGGATCCTTGCGCGGCGGTGCAGGGCCGGGTGGAGTTGGAGGCGGGACAGTCCGCCGAAGTCGTGTTCCTGTTCGGCGCGGCGACGAGCGTGGACGAGGTCGGCGAGTTCATCCACCGATTCGGTGGTCGGGCGGGGGCGCACCAGGCCCTGGAAGGGGTGTGGGAGTACTGGAATCACACCTTGGGCGCGGTCCAGGTGGAGACACCCGATCTGGCGCTGAATGTGCTGGCCAACGGTTGGCTGGTCTATCAGACCCTGTCCAGCCGGCTGTGGGCGCGCAGTGGCTACTATCAGTCCGGCGGCGCCTACGGCTTCCGTGACCAGTTGCAGGATGTCATGGCCCTGATCCATACCACCCCCGAGCTGGCCCGGGTGCAGTTGATCCGCTGCGCCGGGCGCCAGTTCCTCAAGGGTGACGTGCAGCACTGGTGGCACCCCCCCGGCGGCCAGGGTGTACGTACCCATTTTTCCGATGACTATCTCTGGCTGCCCTATGTGACCTGCCATTACGTGGCCGCCACCGGCGACACCGGTGTCCTGGACGAGCCGGTCCATTTCCTGGAGGGCCGCGAGCTCAATCCCGACGAAGAGGCTTACTACAACCAGCCGCAACGCTCCCCGGAAGTCGCCGGTCTCTATGAGCACTGTGTCCGCGCCCTCAGGCATGGCCTGCGTTTCGGTGTGCATCAGTTGCCGCTGATGGGCTGCGGGGACTGGAACGACGGTATGAACCGGGTGGGCCATGAGGGTCGGGGCGAAAGTGTCTGGCTGGCCTGGTTCCTGTTCGACGTCCTGCAGCAGTTTGCCGATCTTGCCCGGGGTCGGGATGACGGCGAGTTTGCCGAGTTCTGCCATGACCAGGCCGAGCAGCTGCGGGGTCATATCGAAGCGAGCGCCTGGGACGGCGCCTGGTATCGGCGGGCCTGGTTCGACGACGGTACACCTTTGGGGTCCGCCATCAATGACGAATGCCGCATCGACGCCATCAGCCAGAGCTGGGCGATCCTCTCCGGCGCCGGGGATCCCCGGCGCGCCCGCGAGGCGATGGATGCGGTGGACCGACACCTGGTGAGTCGGGATGACGGCCTGATCCGTCTGCTCGACCCGCCCTTTGACCGGTCGGCCCTGGAGCCCGGGTACATCAAGGGCTATGTGCCGGGGGTGCGTGAGAACGGCGGTCAGTATACCCATGCCGCGATCTGGACCACGATGGCCTTCGCCCGGATGGGCGACAGGCGGCGGGCCTGGGAATGCTACGCCCTGCTCAATCCCGTCAATCACGGCGACACGCCCGCGGCGGTGGCGCGTTACAAGGTTGAGCCGTATGTCATGAGCGCGGACGTCTATGGCGCGCCGCCCCACACGGGCCGCGGCGGCTGGACCTGGTATACCGGGGCGGCAGGCTGGATGTATCGGCTGACCCTGGAAACCCTGCTGGGTCTGCAACTGCGGGGGGATCATCTGCGCATCGCGCCGTGCATCCCCGATGACTGGAATGCGTATACCATCCACTACCGGTATCGTGAAACCCTATACCATATCAAGGTGAGCGGTACGACCGGGGCGTCCCGGCGGGTCATCCGCGTGTCCCTTGACGGGACCGAGATCCCGGATGCCGCCGCGTTCGAGGCCGGATGGGGCAGGATTCCCCTCGTCGATGACCGTCGGACACACCAAGTCGAGGTGGACCTGGGCTGAGGCGCATGGGTCACTCAAATCTAGCGAGGACGGTCCATGTGGTTGCGAGTCGGTTGTACCCTGGAAATGAGTTTTCAGGTGGAAAGTCCCATGCTGCTCCTGCTCAGGCCGCGCAGTGATGCCCATCAATGGGTGGCGCAGGATCGTTATGCCGTCTTTCCCGGCATGCCGATCATCGAGTACACCGACATGTACGGTAACCTGTGGCAGCGCCTGACGGCACCGCCCGGTCACTTCAAGGTGGAAGTGCGTTCCGATGTGCAGGTGCCGGCCACCCTGGAGCAGGCGCCCGGCGCGCCCTTCGTCCTGATCCAGGACCTGCCGGATCAGGCCCTGATGTACCTGACGCCCAGTCGTTACTGCGACTCGGACCGGTTGGGCCGTCTGGCCGGCGAGATCGTGGCGGGCTGCATTCCCGGCTATGATCAGGTCGAGGCGATCACCCGCTGGACCCATGCGCACCTGGGCTACCTCACTGACTCCGATCCGGCGCCGATTTCCGCACTGGAGGCCATTAATCGGCGTAACGGCGTCTGCCGGGATTTCAGCCATGTCGGCATCGCCCTGTGTCGGAGCCTGAGCATCCCCGCCCGTTATGTGGTGGGCTACCTGCATCGGCTGGAGCCCATGGATCTGCATGCCTGGTTCGAGGCCTTTGTGGGGGGGCAGTGGTATTCCTTTGACCCTACCCGGGCAAAGCCGGATCCCGGCCGGGTTCGCCTGGGCTATGGGCGGGATGCGGCGGACGTCCCCGTGTTCAATCAGTTCGGTCCGCTGGTGCTGCCGTCGCGGATGGATGTGTTCGTGGAACAGATCACGGTGCCGGTCGGCGAAACCCCTTCCTGAGTCCCGCGCCCATTCGGGCCGGGCGTGTCCTATGTGGGTCCCCCGGCGATGGCGCTCAGTGCCCGCAGGCGCCGCCGCTGCATCTTCAGCCGGTACTCCAGTTCCTTGAACGAGGTCCGCAGCTCGGTGCTGACCCAGCGGTCGCACATGGCCGCCGTGCCCGCCTGGACCCGACGCAACTGAAGCTGCTGCCACTGTTGCACCGTGTCTTTGAACTGTTGGTATTCCCGATCCAGCACCCCCCGCCAGGTGGGCGCAACGCCTTCCTTGTTCAGCCGTTCCTGAAGCTTGCGGAATTGCAGGTCAAGACGGGCGCGCTGGATCTTGAACTGCGGGATGCTTCGCCGGCCATGGGCCAGGCCCGTCCAGGCACACAGGTTGATGATCCATTTGGAGGGGTCGTAGTGCCACCAGCGCACGCCGTTGCGGTAGTCGTTCTGGAAGGCGTGGTGGTAGTTGTGATAGCCCTCGCCCCAGGTCAGCAGGGCGACCAGGGCGTTATCCACCGCGGTGTTATCCTCGCTGTAAGGCTGCCGGCCCCATTTGTGGGCCAGGGAGTTGATGAAAAACGTGAAGTGATGGCTGATCACCAGGCGCAGCACCCCGGCAAGCAGCACCATGCCCACCAGGTCGCCGGTGAGAAAACCCAGGGCGAGGGGAATCCCCAGATTCGTGGTCCAGGCCAGTGGCCAGTAATATTTGTGCTGCCACATGACGATGGGATCATTTTCAAGATCGCGGGCCTGGCTGTAGTCCGCCTGGGTGGCGGGCCACTCGCGCATCATCCAGCCCATGTGGGCATGCCAGAAACCGACTTTGATGGAGTGGGGGTCCCGCTGCATGTCATCCACGAAGCGATGGTGGATGCGGTGGCGGGCAACCCAGTTGTAGATGCTGTTTTGCAGCGTCATGCCGCCGAAGATGGCCAGCACGAGACGCAGGGGCCAGCGTCCCTTGAAGGTCCGGTGCGCCCACAGCCGATGGTAGCCGACGGTAATGCTCAGACCGCCCAGGGCGAAGAGCACGAAAAAGGCCGCCCAGGCCGCAACGCTGTAGCCTTGGGTCAGTCCCCACCAGGGGACGAGGGTGACGGCGGCAAGGTTGGTGAGGAGAAAGAAGGTCGCCGTGGACCAGGCGATGGGGGGCTTGTGTCCGGACATGGTGGGTCCCTCGGAAAGATTTGGTCATACAACCCGGCCTTGCCCGGGGGGCGGCTCAAGCGCGGCTCAGGGGCGGGCCATGAACCTTTGACCTTGTCCCTGCTGAAAGATGCCGTCTCCATCACCCGTTTTGGCCGGTCACTCGGACGCCGGGTGTGAGTTTTCCGGCTGTCCGTCCATCCGCTCCATGAGATAGCACAGGCAGTCCTGGCGGATCACCCGTTCATCCAGGGTGAGCATGGAGGGCATCATGGGGCGCCTGAGCACCAGGCGTTCGTGTTCCACGACGAAATAGTGGGGCGAGACCTCCGCTCCCTGCTCGTCATGGGCCGTGACCGGCAGCGAGCGGCCCCCATTGACCGTGCCCAGTACCGTACCTGCGGGCAGTTCCCGGAAGTTCATGTGATCCAGGTCCGGGGCAAACAGCAGGTCCGTCTCCGGGTCCTTGAAACTGATCCGTACCTCGGGGGGGATCTTTACCTGGGCGACGGTATGGAACAGGTCCAGATCGTGGGCGGGGACCGGGGTATCCGGCAGTTCCGCCAGGTTCAGACAGGCGCGGATATAGTCCGCCGCATGATCCACACCATGCCGGTCGGCGGGTTTACCGCATTCCAGGGTCACCGCCGGACACAGCTCGGCAAAGGCCATGGACTGCACCCCCCGGGGGCGGATGAAATACACCACCGTACGGCTGAACAGGGTGGCCAGACGCAGGTAACGATGGTCGAGCCGGTTGATGCAGGCATAGTGGGGGTTCAGGCCGGTGTTGTTGTGGATGTCCACGCTGGCAAAGACGCCCCGTGACCTCATGGTTTCCACCACTTCGGCGGCAAGCCGGGATTCGGGGCCGTCCGGTGCCTCCGTGCCCGGCCAGATGCGGTTGAAGTCCGCCTGTCCTTCCAGACGGCGTACACCGTCCCGGGCGGCCGCCACATTACCTACGAACAGGCTCAGGCCCCTGGGCAGTTCGCTCGTCGGCAGTGTACCGAGCATCTGCTGGATGGCGTGCAGGCCGACCGGTTCGTTGCCGTGCAGCAGGATGGAGACGAACAGGGCGGGCGAACGGCGTCCCGGCAGATGAAACAGGGTCGGTTCCGGGACGATGCGATGCAGGGCCTCGGCGGGGGTATCCAGAAAGCCTGCGGGCAATCCTTCCTGCTGTCTCAGCATGATTCTGAGTCCTCTGCGGCGACGAGTTGAAGATCCCATTGATGCACAGGCGCATCGGTGGCCTGGTGTCGGCGGCAGGCCCGGGTCAGCGCGATCATGTCCCGCCCGTGCCGGGCAACGAAGTCCCGCTGCCACCGGGCGCCGTTGCGGCCCGTCCGCACCCGCTCGGCCAGGATCTCCAGGTAGTGATGGCTGTCCGCCCGGGCCAGTCCCAGGCGCTGCAGGCCATGACGGGCCCGGGGCAGCAGCTCGTCCAGAATCAGGTCCCGTGTGCCGATGCGCTGCCCGTCGCGCCACTGCAGGACGGCACCCAGGCCCAGGCGGGCCGCCTGGTAGAAGTTGTCCTTGGCGGCGGCGAAGGGAATCAGGGTTTCGGGTCCGCCGGGCTCGGTGATCAGGTCCTCCACCAGCCCGTAGAAGAAGGCGGTGTTGGCCACGCTGTCGGTGAGGGTCGGGCCGGCCGGCAGGACCCGGTGTTCGATCCGGAGGTGGGGCCGGCCCTCATCGTCAAACCCGATCAATGGACGGTTCCAGCGCCAGATGGTGCCGTTGTGCAGGCGTAGGTGGGCGAACTGCTCCGGCGGGGTGTCACTGCACATGGGCAGCAGGACCGGGAAGTGCGCCTGGTTTTCGTCGAAGCATTCCAGGATGGATTCCCGGGCATAGCCGGAGCCGAAGCTGACCCGGCGCAGGGGGCCCCGGGCCGCGTCCTCGTAGCCGCCGATCTCCACGGCCTGCTCAAAGACGGGAATCCGGGTCTCGTCCCACAGGTCCTTGCCGAACAGGAAGGGGGCATTGGCGCCGGCGGCCACCATGGGAGCCGAAGCGATGATGGCTGCATTATAGACTTGGTGGGCCGTATCCGGTGGCGTCTGCAGATGGATCTGGAACGAGGTGGTGGCGGCTTCCAGCATGACATCCCGGTGCAGGTGCAGAAGATGCTCCCGGCCGGCGATGTCCAGCCGCACCGGCCGTCCCTGCCGGGAGCGGAAGACCTCCCGATTCAGGGCCCGGTAGCGTTTCATGGATGACATGTTGCCCAAGCGCAGATGTTCCGGGCGCAGGGTGGGCAGGATGCCGGTCATCAGGACGCGCGCGCCGACGGCGGCCGCGGCCTGACGGGCTTGCTGCCAGGTGGCCGACATCTCCCGGTGGATCCGGGTGAGGGCGCGACCGATCAGGGGGTGGGGGCGGGTGTTGACTTCAATGTTGAAGGCGGCCAGCTCGGGGGTGGCCATGGGGTCGTCGAATTGCTGCAGGAAGGCCTCATTGAGCGGCGCGGGTCCTTCATGCCGGTCCAGCAGCCAGGCTTCGATCTCGAATCCTGCCAGTGGATCGCCGTGATCGAAACGACCTTGTTGGAACAGGTCGTGGGCCAGCCGGGTTTCAGCCTCCAGATAGGCCCGGAAGCGGGCGAAATCGCCGGCCTTGAAGTGCGTGTGGTCGATCTCCTGGCCCACGGTCATCCCCCGGATGTGCGTGAGCCCTGATCGTCGTCGATCAGGGCTCACAGGTCAAACGGGAGGAAAGTGGCGTCAGAAACCGTCGGTGGAGGTGAACAGGCCGACCCGCAGGTCCTTGGCGGTGTAGATCAGGCGATCATCCACCAGCACCTGACCGTCGGCGATACCCAGCACCAGCTTGCGGGTGATGACGCGCTTGACGTCCACCTGATAGGTGACTTTTTGGGCGCTGGGCAGGACCTGACCGGTGAACTTCACTTCACCCACGCCCAGGGCGCGGCCGCGACCGGGATTGCCGATCCAGGCCAGGTAGAAGCCCACCAGCTGCCACATGGCATCCAGGCCCAGACAGCCGGGCATGACCGGGTCACCCGGGAAATGACAGTCGAAGAACCAGAGATCGGGAGTGATATCCAGTTCGGCACGCATCTCACCCTTGCCGAAGGCGCCGCCTTCGTCGCTGATATGGTTGACGCGGTCCATCATCAGCATGTTCGGGACCGGTAGTTGGGCGTTGCCGGGGCCGAACATCTCTCCGTGGCCGCACTGCAGAAGTTCTTCGCGCTCGTAACTGTTCTTTCGCATGGGTCGGGTGTCTGGCGATAAGGAGCCGCCTATTGGACCGGATTACGCCCTCGGGCACAAGGGGAAATCCGGTTTCAGGCGTCCCAGCGAAGCCGTGCCAGTTCCGAGCGTGTGAAGAACCGACCCTGGCGCATGAAGCCGGCGACAATCCCGTCCTTGAGCGCGGTGATGCGACCCTGCTCATCCCGTTCGATCACCCAGTGATCCGGTAGTCCATCCAGCAGGTGGATGACCGCCAGCGAACCATCATCGTTGATGGACAGGTGCGTCTCGTGCGTTTGTATGTCCATGAACGCGGGGAGAAAGCCCAGCACGGCAGCCCCGGCCGTCATATCCGGCATCTCCCGGTAGGGGCTGAGCTGGGCGCCTATTTTCAGTTCCAGTTGGCTTCGGTCCATGGGTCAGTCTCTATTGGATTGCATGATCCGATTGTCTTTCGGCATATTCGTGCGGTAGTGCAGCCGCTGGGCCCCATTTCAAGCCCGGATCAGACCTTTTCTTGTCATGGAATTTGAGCCCACCAGTCCAGGTACTGTAGAACGGGGTAGCCTGGAACAGGATGGCCTCAATAGATTTGTCGGCCGTCCGCCGGAAAACTTTAAGCCGCCCGCCGACCACGTGTACCGAAAACCGGGAGTTGATGAATGAGCAGTGAAGATCTCTGGGGCCTGTGGGCGGATAACCTGGGTGTGTCCATCCTGATCTGGATGATTATCGGGATCCTGCTCCTTTACTTGAGCCGCCCCTGGCTGCGCCCTGCGCTGAGACAGGTCTTTCGCCTGTTGGAATGGCAGTTTCGTGCCGCCGCCCATGGGCTGAGGTTTGCGGGCCGCAAGGTGCGTCATCGTCATCAGTCGTATCTGCGCGGTGTGGCGCTGCAACGCCTGCACCTGAGGGTGGACCGGGAGTGCCGGGGTATCCATCACCGTTTGAACCGGGATCTGGGCGGATATGCCATCCTGCAGCGGCGTATTGCCGAGCAGATCGAAAGGCTGGAGGAGGATTACCGACAGACCCGGGATCAGGTTCCCGAAGAGCCCGTCTGGATACGGACCGCCCAGGCCCTGGGCGAGGCCCCCGCGAAAACCGACCCTCGTGTGAACACCGTGCTGCAGGAGATCCACGATACCCTGGCCCGCGCGGGTCGGGATACCCTGGATGAATATCGCCACGGCAACCGGGAGCGCCTGAAGATATTGCGCGGCCTGTTACCGGAGTGGCGAGCCCTGGGTGACCGGCTGTCCGACCTGGAAAAAGGCGTGGTTGCGGTGCGGGACCAGGCGCGACACCTGGACGTGACGCTGTCCCAGTATCAGCGTCTCAAGGACCGGAGCATGCCCCCGCCCGCCCTCACCCTGGCATCGGTGGGTCAATTGGCGGTGAGCCTCTTGTTGCTTGGACTGCTCCTGCTGACGGGGTTTATGAATTTCAACCTGCTGCTCATGCCCGTCACGGAGATATTGGGCTGGTATCCCCCGGAGGGCGACGGGTTCGGCCTGTCGGCGCTGGCAACCCTGTTGTTCCTGCTGATGCCGGTGGTGGTCGGCGCCATGATTCTGGAGTCCAGGGGGGTGACCTCCCTGCTACCCATGGTGGCCAGTTGGGACGCAGCGGGGAGAAGACGTCTGATGTGGGGCGGGATCCTGCTGCTGGGGCTGCTGGTCTGGCTGTCCGGATCGCTGGCTGCATCCCGCGAGCTGTTCATCGTGCATGAGGACGCGCTGGGTCGGCTTCTGGAGGGAGAACCGGACCTGGTGCCGGTGTCGCTGGAATGGCTTTCACTGCTGACACTGCTATCCCTGGGCGGGCTGATGACCCTGCTGCTGGCGCTGACCGCACTGCCGCTGCAGCTGTTCATGCAGGCCATGGGGGTGCTGGTGGGCTGGTGGGCTGTGGTGGTGCTGCAGTTACTGGCATTCCTGAGCTTTCATCTCGCCCGCATGATGCGGCTGCTGTCCCGGTTCCTGCCTCGGCTTTACGATCTGATCCTGTTCCTGCCCCTGCGGCTGGAGCATCGCGTGCGGCGATGGCAGCGGTCCAGGGCATCCACGAAAGCGTGATGTCCCGGACCCCCGCACGGAACGAGAGCGGGTCAGCACTGCTCCCAGGGCAGCCCATGGAAACGCCAGCCGCCCAGGCTGGAGCGGTGGTGCCGGTCATCCAGTTCCCCTTCAAAGCCTTCGCCGATGTGGTACACGTTGGGGATACCTTCCCTGGTCAGTAGCCGCCCTGCGTCCAGGGAGCGCTTGCCGCTGCGGCAGATGAGGATGATCGGCGCGCAGGTTTCGCGGGTTGACTCGGTGCCGACACTGCCCAGCAGCAACTTGCGCACCTCGGGCACGAACCTTGGGTTCAGGGTCCAGTCCGGTTCATCCATCCAGGGGATGTGCACGGCCCCGACCGGGTGCCCGACAAACAGGAACTCCATGCTGGAGCGTATGTCGATCAGCAGGGCTCTGGGGTTTTTCTTGAGCAGCTCATGGGCTTCCTGTGGACTCAGGTGTGCCGGGTCTTTCTCTGACATGGGATTTGCTTCCGGTGGTTGGCTGTGACGTAATCCCGGGACAGGCGCTCAGTCTGCAGGCCTGCAAGGCTGATAGAGTAGGGGAGTGGCCTTCTTCCGTCACCCTGTGCGGGGGGCGGATCGGCCGTGTTTTTGTGATCTTCGGCACAAGTAGCAGCCCTGCCGTCCCCGGTTTTGCCGGGGGTCCGCTTAGAATAGGCGCGCCTGATCCATGACCGACAAGCAAAGGACATCTTTCGTGAAACGCCCCCTGGTACCCCTGCCGTCCCTGATCCTGGTCATCCTGCTGCTGGCCACCGCCTGGCCCGGTCTGGTCCAGGCCCAGGGCACGGCCTATATCTCCGACGAGCTCAGTGCCCATATCCGCACCGGCAAGACGCTGCAGCATCGAATTTTGCAGTTTCTCACCAGTGGCACCGAGGTGACCGTACTGCAGGTGGATGACGACGGCTATACCCTGGTCCGTACCGCCAACGGGACCGAGGGCTGGATCGAGAGCCGTTTCCTCATGAATCGCCCCCATGCCAGGGAACGTTTGGTCCAGGCCGAGCGTCGCATACAACAGCTGGACGAAAATCGTGGGGAACAGGGAGACCGGATTCGTAGTCTGACGGCTGAGCGGGATAGCGAAACCCAGCGGGCCGATGGTCTGGCCGGACGGGTGGCCGAGTTGGAGCGGGAACTGGAAACCCTGCGCGAGGTGGCGGCCGAACCTCTGGAGACCGCCCGCCGCAACGAGGCCCTGGCGCAAGCGCTGTCTCAGGAGCAGTCCAGGGTTGGCGCGCTCCAGGATCAGAACCGGGCCTTGCAGGAGAATGTGCGCCGGGACTGGTTCCTGGTGGGGGCCGGTGTGTCCGTCGGTAGCCTGCTGTTGGGGATCATCCTGACCCGCATTCGCTGGCGGCGCCGGCAGAGTGGCTGGATCGACTGAGCCCGGATGTGCCTCCCCCGGCTTGCCACAATGGGGGGCAGGCTGGGGTTTGCAAATAAAAAGCAAATTTGGTTAGCATAAAACGTGCCTGAGAGCGGATGCACGGACGCGTGTGCCGCAAGACTTTCGCCTGCCCGATTTTGGGGGCGGTGTTCTATCCATCCACGTTCAACTTGGAGGAGGGAGGCATCCGCGGTCGATCCTTGACGCGGGGCAGGGGATATCGGGGCCGAAGACGGCGCCGGGCCTTGCTGAATCGCCCATCAAACAACCCATGTTGCTTGCCGTCCTGTCCGGATTTCTGATTGCCGCGGTTGCGCCCTGGGTGCATCGGGGCCTGGGTCGCCACAGTGGCTGGGCGCTGGCCGCTCTGCCGGCGGTGCTATTCATCTACTTTGCCTCTTTCCTGCCCGCCCTGGGCGAGACCGACGGCGGGCGGATCATTCTGGAATACGACTGGATTCCCAGTCTCGGCATCCAGCTCACCTTCCTCGTCGACGGCCTCAGCCTGCTCTTTGCCCTGCTGATCTCGGGGATCGGTTTCTTCGTGGTGGCCTACGCGGGCCGCTATCTGGAAGGCCATCGGGACCTGGGGCGCTTCTACGTCCTGATCCTTGCCTTCATGGCCTCCATGCTGGGACTGGTGCTGTCCAGTAACCTGATCTCCCTGTTCGTGTTCTGGGAGCTCACCAGCATCACGTCCTATCTGCTCATCGGCTACAACCATGAGGACGCCAAGGCCCGCAAGTCGGCTCTGCAGGGCCTGTTCGTCACCGTGGCCGGCGGGCTGGCCCTGCTCACCGGCCTGATCATGATGGCCTTGGTGGGGGGCAGCTATGAGCTGCACGAGCTGCTCACCTCCGGCGACATCTTCCGCGAGCACGACTGGTACCTGGCCATCCTGCTGCTGGTGCTGCTGGGGTGCTTCACCAAGTCGGCCCAGTATCCCTTCCATTTCTGGCTGCCCAACGCCATGGCGGCGCCGACCCCCGTCTCCGCCTACCTGCACTCTGCCACCATGGTCAAGGCCGGGGTGTATCTGATGGCCCGTCTGAACCCGTCCCTGGGGAGCACCGAGGCCTGGATGCTGTTGCTGGGCCTGTTCGGGGCCGTGACCATGTTCGTCGGGGTGTTCCTGTCGGTGCGTTCCACCGGCGTCAAGCAGGTGCTGGCCTATTCCACGGTCATGGCCCTGGGCACCCTCACCATGCTCATCGGTGTGGGTACCGAGACCGCCATGCTGGCGGCGATGGCCTTCCTGCTGGCCCACTCCCTCTACAAGGGTGCGCTGTTCTTGGTGGCGGGTATCCTGGACCATGAGGCGGGCTGCAAGGATTTCCTGCAGACCGGGGGGTTGCGCCGTGCGCTGCCGGTGACCACGGTCTTTGCCGGTCTGGCGGCCCTGTCCCTGGCGGGGGTATTGCCCATGTTTGGTTTCGTGGCCAAGGAGTTGCTGTTCGAGGCGGTGCTGGAGGCACCGGCTCTGGCGGGACTGCTCAGTGTCTTTGCCGTGGTCTCCGCCGTCATGGTGGTGGCGGTGGCGGCCATCGTCGGCATCCGGCCCTGGTATGGTCCCCGGGTCGACACGCCCAAGACACCGGCCCACGAGGCGCCGCCGGCCCTGCTGGCGGGTCCCGTGATTCTGGCCTCCCTGGGGCTGCTGTTCGGACTGGGCGCCGGGCTGGTGGACCAGGGCCTGATCGCCTGGGCGGCGGCGGCGGTGTATGGTGCGCCGGTATCGCCCTACCTGTCGCTTTGGCACGGTTTCAACCTGCCCTTGCTGCTGAGCGGGGTGAGTCTGGCGCTGGGCCTGCTGCTCTATCTCAACTGGGAACGGTTCCGCCGGTTCACCGGGTTCATGGCGGTGGTCGATCGCTACGGCCCCGAGGCCGCCTACGAGAAGGCCATGGCCGGCATGGTGTGGCTGTCCGAGTGGCAGACCCGGGTGCTGCAGAACGGCTATCTGCGCTACTACCTGCTCACCATCCTGATCTCTACCGTAGGCCTGGTCATGGTGACCCTGTTCACCCGTACCCATGTGCACATTGATCTGGACCTGTCCGGCATCCTGGTGCACGAGGCCTTCATCGTCGCGGTGCTGCTGATGGCGGCCCTGGTGTCGGTGACCACCCGCTCCCGCCTGGGCGCGGTGGTCTCCCTGGGTGCGGTGGGTTTCTGCGTGGCCCTGATCTATGTGCTGTTCAGCGCCGCGGACGTGGGCATCACCCAGGTGCTGGTGGAGACGCTGACCGTCATCATGCTGGTGCTGGTCCTGTTCCGCCTGCCGGGTTTCCTGGGTCTGACACCCATGGTGCTGAGGATCCGGGATGCCGTCATTGCCCTGGCCGTAGGGGCCATGATGGCCGTGCTCAAGTTGGCCGCCAGCACCACCCGGTATGCGGACAGTATTTCCGAGTATTTCATTCAGGAAAGCCAGCCCTCCGGCTATGGCCGCAATATCGTCAACGTCATTCTGGTGGATTTCCGGGCACTGGATACCCTGGGTGAGATCGTGGTGCTGGCCCTGGCCGCGGTAGGTGTCTACGCCATGATCAAGTTCCGCGCGGAGGACCGGAAATGAACTCACAATTCGCCCTGCAGTCGCTGATCCTGCGCACGGCGGCCCATTTTCTGCTGCCGCTGCTGCTGATCTTCTCCGTGTTCCTGCTGCTGCGCGGCCATAACGAGCCGGGGGGCGGCTTCATTGCCGGGTTGGTGGCGGCCTCCGCCGTTGCCCTGTACATGTTCGCTCTGGATATCCGCAGCGCCAAGCGGGTGTTGCGCTTCGAACCCAGGGATCTGTTGGGCTGGGGTCTGCTGTTCGGGGTGATCTCCGGGGTGCCGGCCGTCTTCGTGGGGCAGCCTTTTTTTACCTCCCAGTGGCTTGAGCTGACCCTGCCGGTGCTGGGTGAACTCAAGGTGGGGACCCCGTTGCTGTTCGATGTCGGGGTATATCTGGTGGTGATCGGCGCGGTACTGCTGATCCTGCTGTCCCTGGCCGAGGCGGAAGACTGATCGCTGTCCCGGTGCTCCATACCATTCACGCATTCAAAGCGGTAATCACATGTTCTCGAAACGCCGGACCCATAAGACGAGTCTGGAACGCCGGAGCCTGCGGTCTGCACTGAAGAGTGCGGCGCCGGACAGGTGCTTCACGGGAGATCGCCCATGGAAACCCTGATGGCGTTCACGGTCGGTGGCCTGTTCGCTGCCGCTATCTACATGATGCTGCGCCGCTCCATCGTCAAGCTGGTGATCGGACTGGTGCTGCTGTCCAACGCCGCCAACCTGCTGCTGTTCACCCAGGCCGGCCTGTTGCGCGGCGCGCCGCCCCTGGTGCCTGAAGGGGCCATGCAGCCGGCGGGTGCGGTGGCCGATCCCCTGGCCCAGGCCCTGATCCTGACCGCCATCGTGATCGGTTTCGGGGTGCTGGCCTTTGCGGTGGTGCTGATCCACCGTGCCTACGAGGTGGTGAAGGCTGACGACATGGACCAGATGAAGGATACCGACACATGAGGTTAGAAGTCGCGTTGCCGGTCATCATTCCCCTGTTCTTCGGCGCCCTGACGCTGATCCTCTGGCGCTGGCGTCTTGCCCAGCGCGTGACCACCGTGGCCGGGACCGGGCTCATGCTGCTGTCCGCCCTGTGGTTGCTGGCCGCCACCTGGCAGGACGGCATCCTGGTGATGCACATGGGCAACTGGCAGGCCCCCTTCGGCATCGTGCTGGTGTCGGACCTGCTCGGCGCCATCATGGTGGTCCTGGCGGGCATCAGCGGTTTTGCCACGGCGGTCTACTCCCTGACGTCCATGAGCCGGCGCCATGAGGCCTTTGGCTACTATCCGCTGCTGCATCTGCTGCTGGCGGGGGTGAACGGGGCCTTTCTCACCGGCGATATCTTCAACCTCTACGTGTGGTTCGAAGTGATGCTGGTGGCTTCCTTCGCTCTGTTGATCCTGGGGGGAGAGCGGGCACAGATGGAAGGTGCCATCAAGTACGTGACCCTGAACCTGGTCTCCTCGGCCATGCTGCTGTCCGCCATCGGTCTGCTCTATGGCCTGACGGGCACCCTGAACATGGCGGATATTGCCGACAAACTCAGTTACGCGGAAGATCCGGGCATCATCACCGTCATTGCCATGCTGTTCCTGGTGTCCTTCGGCATCAAGGCCGGTGCCTTCCCCTTCTTCTTCTGGCTGCCGGCCTCGTATCACACGCCGCAGGTGGCGGTCTCGGCCCTGTTCGCGGCCCTGCTGACCAAGGTGGGGGTCTATGCCCTGTTCCGGGTGTTCACCCTCATGTTCACCCAGGACGTGGATTACACCCACGAGATCCTGCTGTGGGTGGCCGCCGCGACCATGCTCACCGGGGTGCTGGGGGCGGCGGCCCAGTATGAGTTCCGGCGCATCCTGTCGTTCCACATCATCAGCCAGATCGGTTACATGATCATGGGACTGGCGCTGTTCACGCCCCTGGCCATCGTCGGCGGGGTGTTCTACATCATGCACCACATCATCGTGAAGGCGAATCTGTTCCTGGTCAGCGGTCTGGTGTACCGGCTCAAGGGGACCTACGAGCTCAAGGAGCTGGGCGGCATGTATCGCTCCCATCCGATGCTGGCCATCCTGTTCCTGATACCGGCATTGTCTCTGGCCGGGATACCGCCATTGTCCGGATTCTTCGCCAAGTTCATCCTCATCCGCGCCGGTGTGGAGGCCGAGGCCTGGTGGATCGTGGGTGTAGCCCTGTTGGTCGGGCTGCTGACCCTGTACTCCATGATCAAGATCTGGGCCGAGGTGTTCTGGAAGGCCCAGCCTGAGGAATATGCCGACCGCCCGGCCCACGGCAGCGCCGGTTCCGGCGTGCTCTACCTGACCATCGGCGGGATGGCGGCGCTGACGGTATTCATCGGTCTGGGGGCGGAGCCCGTCTACCGGATCGCGGATGCGGCAGCCCATCAGCTGCTCAATCCGAGCCTGTATATTGATGCAGTCCTGGGGGAACGATAATGATCGGTCCGCTGGCCTCGAATATCCTGCTGGCCCTGGTCTGGATGGGCCTGACCGGCAGCTTCACGGGTACCAACCTGTTCATCGGTCTGGTGCTGGGTTATCTGATCCTGGCCTCGGCCCTGCGGGATCAGCCCGGTTTTGCCGCCTATACCGGCAAGATCCCCAAGGCGATCCGCTTCATCGGCTTTTTCATCAAGGAATTGATCCTCTCCAATCTCAAGGTGGCTTATGATGTACTCACGCCGACGTACTACATGAAGCCGGGCGTGATCGCGTTTCCGCTGGAGGCAAAGACGGATGCGGAGATCACCGTGGTCGCCAATCTCATCTCCCTGACCCCGGGTACCCTGAGCCTGGACGTGTCCAGTGACCGTAAGGTGCTGTATATCCATGTGATGTATCTGGAAAATGAAGAGGCGGTCATCGAGAGTATCCGCTACATGGAATATCGGGCCCTGGAGGTGCTGCGATGAGCCGCCCGGGGCGTGACAGGCGTTCAAGTATCTGCAGCGGGGGCAACCATGCTTGAGTTCTCCATTTTCATTGCCTACGTGGTGCTGGGGATTTCCCTGGTACTGATTTTTTTCCGTTTGGTGCTGGGTCCCAGCCTGCCGGATCGGGTGGTGGCCCTGGAGATGCTGGCGACCCTGACCGTGGGTTTCATCGCGGTCTATACCCTGTCCAGCGGGGTGACGGCCTTCCTGGACGTGGCCATGGTGCTGGCCTTGACCGCGTTTCTGGCCGCGGTGGGCTTTGCCCGCCTGATTGCCAAGGGAGGCAGCCGCGATGATGACTGAGCTTCTGGTGGAGATCCTGATCAGCCTGTTCCTGCTCGCCGGGGTCGGCTTCATGTTCGTGGCGGCGCTGGGCCTTTTGCGCATGCCGGATCTGCCCATCCGGCTGCATGCCACCACCAAGGCCGGCGCCCTGGGCGGAGGACTTTTGATGATCGCCGTGGGATTGGAATTCTTCGGCGATGTGACGGTGGCGGCCAAGGCCGCCGCCATCATCGTGTTCCTGGTGCTCACCGGGCCGGTGGCGGCGCATCTGATCGGGCGTGCCGGTTATTTCATCGGTGTGCCCATGTGGTCGGGTACCATCAAGGACGAACTCAAGGGGCGTTACGACCACAAGACCCAGACACTGATGTCTCCCCCGGGGCTGAGCAAGACCCGGGATGACCAGCCCAAGGGCTGATATCGACGTGAAGATTTTCAGATCCGTCCTGACTTTTTAAAACACTCACTGGAACATCTCTATGCGCGTAAAACTGCTGGCGGCGGCCTGTCTGATGGGGATGGCCCCCGTGGCCTCGGCCCATACCCTGGACATCTACCTGAGCAAGGAAACGGCTCAGTTCAACTTCATCACCGACTCCAGCGCCATTGGATTCGGCGGCGCCGATCTGTTTTTCGGTCTCTTTTTCAATGACGACAGTGATTACATGCTGACCACCGGCATGAATGTGCGGGGCGTGCCCGCCGGAGAACAGCCGCTGACCTTCGGCGTGGGCGGCAAGCTGTATCTGGGATTTGTTGATGAGCCGGATGAGACATTCCAGTCTTTGGGTCTGGGGGGCGAGGTGAGGTATACGATTCCGGCCAACACCCCCATGTATTTCGCTCTGGAGGCTTATTACGCCCCGCCCGTCACCAGCTTCGGCGACGCGGATGATCTGTGGGATATCGCCCTCCGCTATGAACTGGAAGTGACCCCGGGAGCCGCCGGCTTCATCGGCTATCGCCGGATCGAGACGGATCTGGACAGCAAGAAAAACTACAAGCTGGATGACAACATCCATTTCGGCATCCGTTTTAATTTCTAGTCATGAAACCCTCATCTTCCGCCGCATTGGACGAAGTCCTCAAGATCATGGCACGGCTCCGGGATCCGGAGCGTGGCTGTGCCTGGGATCTGAAGCAGACCTACGACAGTATCGTGCCCCACACCCTGGAAGAGGCCTATGAAGTGGCCGATGCCGTTGCTCGGCGCGACTTCGATGAGCTGCGCTCGGAACTGGGGGATCTGCTGCTGCAGGTGGTGTTCCATGCCCGGATGGCGGAAGAGGAGGGGCGCTTCGATTTCGACGACGTGGCCCGCACCCTGGCGGAGAAGCTCATTCGTCGTCATCCCCATGTCTTTGCCGGTGTCCGGTTTGATTCGGAAGACGCCCAGCACGCGGCCTGGGAGACGGAGAAGGCCCGGGAACGGGCCGACCGTCAGGGGACGGGGGTGGGCGACCGCAGCGGGAATGAGCCGGTGCCGGGCATCCTGGACGGCATCGCGCTGACGCTCCCGGCCCTGGTCCGGGCGGCCAAGATCCAGAAACGTGCCGCCCGGGTGGGGTTTGACTGGGCCGATGCCGCCCCCATCCTGGACAAGATCCATGAGGAACTGGACGAAGTCAGGGCGGAGATGGGTGCCGGTGCGCCCCATGCCCGCCTGGAGGATGAGCTGGGGGATGTCCTGTTTGCAGTGTCCAATTTGGCCCGGCACCTGAAAGTGGATCCGGAGGCGGCCCTGCGGCGCACCAATGCCAAGTTCGAGCGCCGTTTCCGCTTTATGGAAGAGATCCTGGCCCGGGAAGACCGCCGCATGGAGGATGAATCCCTGGAGGCCCTGGAAGCCCTCTGGCAGATGGCCAAGGCCCGGGTGGGCTAGATCAGGCCTCCAGCCGCAGGGACAGATCCACTGCCTGGATATGCTTGGTCAGGGCACCCACGGAGATGAAATTCACGCCGGTCTTGGCGATTTCACGAATCCTGGAGAGGTCCACGCCACCGGAGGCTTCCAGCTTGCAGCGCCCGGCCACCAGGGCCACGGCTTCCCGCATGCCTTCCAGATTGAACTCATCCAGCATGATTACATCGGCGCCCGCCTCCAGAGCCTGACGGACCTCGTCCAGGGTTTCCGTCTCCACTTCCACCTGTACGTTACCCGGCTGGGCGCGGGCCTGGGTCACGGCCCGGGCGATGGAGCCGGCGGCCATGATGTGATTCTCCTTGATCAGAATGGCATCGTAGAGGCCCAGGCGATGGTTCATGCCGCCGCCGCAGCTGACGGCGTATTTCTGTGCCAGGCGCAGGCCGGGCAAGGTCTTGCGGGTGTCGAGGATATTGGCTGGGGTTCCGTCCACGGCATCCACATAGCGACGGGTCCGGGTGGCCGTGGCCGACAGGGTCTGCAGGAAATTCAGCGCCGTGCGTTCGCCCGTGAGAATGGGCCGGGCCGGTCCGCTCAGACTGCACAGCCGGGTGTCGGGTTCCACCGCCGCGCCTTCCCGGCAATGCCAGGTGATCTCCACTGCCGGGTCCAGTTGCCTGAAGGTCTCGTTGAACCAGGCCTGCCCGCAGACGATGGCCTGTTCCTTACAGACGACATATGCCCGGGAGTGGGTTCGGGCAGGGATCAATTCGGCCGTGAGATCACCGGTACCGATGT
>NZ_JAJNQM010000048.1:0-26159 GCF_022227785.1 Ectothiorhodospira lacustris
CACGAAACATCCCCCGATCACGATCAGCAGGGAGATCACCAGTTCAAGCAGGAATTCCATCGTCATGTCCTCCCGATCACTCGATCACGTCGCCGCGCAGGATGAAGCGGCAGTAGGCGACGGTGGAAATGAAACCGAACATGGCCAGCAGCAGGGCGGCCTCGAAATAGAGGGTGGTCTGCTGCTGGATGCCGTGGAGGATGATCAGGGCGATGGCGTTGATCATCATGGTGTCCACCGCCAGCACCCGGTCCATCAGGCTCGGTCCCTTTACCAGGCGCCAGAGATTGAGCATCAGGGCCAGGCAGACGGCAAAGAAGCCGAAGGTCAGTGCATAACCGATCATGGGAAGATCTCCTTGAGCCGGGCTTCGTAGCGGGTCTTCATCTGCATCACGGCCTCTTCTGCATCCGGAGCATCCAGGCAATGCACCAGCAGGCTGCGGCCGTCGGCCGACAGGTCGCTGCTGACGGTGCCCGGGGTCATGGAGATGGTGCCGGCCAGGACCGTGATGGCCTCCGGGGACTTCAGGTCCAGGGGCACGGTCACCCAGCGGGTCTTGAGGCTTTCCGGGGGGCGGAACAGGATCAGGCGGGCCACGATGGCGTTGGCCACGACCACATCCCAGGCCACCAGGAGCATGAAGGACAGGGCCTTGCCGTAGGCCCGGATGGGGGGGCGTTCCGGCCAGAAGCTGCTGGTGATGATGGGGATGACCACGCCCAGGATGAGACCCATGACCAGACCACCCAGGGTGAAGCTGTTGAGCAGCAACATCCACAGGAGCACCAGGGTCAGGGTCATCAGGGGGTGGGGCAACCACCGCTCCCAGAATGTCCGTTTGTGCCGTTTGTCTGCCATGGGACGGATACCTGTCTAGAGGATACGGTAAGGATGTGATGGGGCCGGCGGCACTAGTCCAGTACGGCGCCGATATAGGACCGCGTCTCGAACAACTGCGCCGCCGTCGCGTCCAGATAGCCCGTCACCGGTCCGGCAAAGACCGTCAGGAACACCAGCGCCGCCAGCAGCAGACCCACGGCCACGAAGGATAGCGCGCCCGATTCCGGGACCCCGTCGGTCTCCAGGCGTCCTGCCACTGCGGAACTCTTCCAGAACAGGGTGCTCCCGCCTCGGCCGAAACCGATGATGGCCAGCAGGGAGGTCGCCAGGATCAGGGACCAGATCCATACCACGGCATCGGTATCACGGGCCGCGTCCAGGATCAGCAGCTTGCCCAGAAAGCCTGCCAGGGGCGGCATGCCCACCATGGCGATGGCCGCGAGGAAGAACCCGCCCGCGATCAATCCCGCCTGGGCGAAGGTGGGCGCCACCACCAGATCGTCCCCCAGACCGGGGCGCCGGTCCACCACCAACCCCACGATGAGGAATAGGGCCGCCGCCGCCAGGGTGGAATGCAGCAGGTAGTAAAGACCCGCCGACAGGGCCGCGGGGGTGAACAGGGCCACCGCCGCGAGCAGGGTACCCATGGAACCGATCACACCGAAGCTCACCATCTGCCCCAGGCTGCGGGAGGCCAGTACGCCCACCATGCCCACCACCAGGGTGACCAGGGCCGCCGGCAGCAGCCAGTCGGCGGCAATACCCGCCATCTCCCCTGCCCCGTCACCAAAGACCAGGGTGTACATGCGGATGATGGAATAAGCCCCCACCTTGGTCATGATGGCGAACAGGGCCGCCACCGGTGCCGGCGCCAGGGCGTAGGTGCCCGGCAACCAGAAGTGGACCGGCACCAGGGCGGCCTTGACGCCGAACACCAGCAGCAGCAGCAGTGCGCCGGTCTGCAGCAGGGCCTGCTCGGAGGCCCCTACTTCCGGCACCCGTACCGCCAGATCCGCCATGTTCAAGGTGCCGGTGACGCCGTAGATCAGACCAATGGCCACCAGGAAGACCGACGAGCCCACCAGGTTGACGATCACGTACTGCACCCCGGCCCGCATCCGGGCCGGACCGCCGCCATGGACCATCAGGCCGTAGGAGGCAATCAGCAGGATCTCGAAAAACACGAACAGGTTGAACAGGTCGCCGGTGAGGAAGGCGCCGTTGATGCCCATGAGCTGAAGCTGGAACAAGGCATGAAAATGCCGCCCGTGCCGATCCCAGCCGTCGATGGCATAGAGCAACACCACCAGTCCCAGTACCGCCGTGAGTACCAGCATCAGCGCCGACAACTGGTCCAACACCAGGACGATGCCGAAGGGCATGGGCCAGTTGCCCAGGGCGTACATCTGGGTCTGTCCGTCGGCGGCCATGCCCATGAGGATGCCGCCCAGCAGCAGCATGATCACCGCCGAGGCCACCGAGAAGATACGGGCGAGGACGATGTCGTGACGCACCGCCAGCACGATCATGGGTGCCACCACCGCCGGCACCAGGATGGGAAGAATGATCCAGTGATTCATGAATGATCCGCCTTCTCGCTACCCTCGGACCGGCTCAGGTCCACGTGATCGCTGTCGCTCTCCAGATAGGCCCGCAAGGCCATGGCCACCACCACCGCCGTCATGCCGAAGGAGATGACGATGGCGGTCAGCACCAAGGCCTGGGGCAAGGGGTCCGCATAGCCCAGGGCCTCGTCACTGATCACCGGGGGCAGGTTGACGGACAACCGACCCATGGCAAAGAGGAAGAAGTTCACGGCATAGGTGAGCAGGGTCAGGCCCAGAATCACCGGGTAAGTCCGGGCCCGCAGTAGCAGGTAGACCCCGGCGGCGGTCAGCACGCCCACCGAACTGGCAACGATAAATTCCATACGCTCGTTCTCTCTTGATCAGCGGGACCGCACCGAGGACACCTGGGCGGAGGGGTCGACGTCCATGGGGCCTTCATTATCGGGCCGGTGGCTGGACAGACTGCCCAGGCGGGACAGGTTCGCCAACGCCAGCATCACACCCCCGACCACGGTGAGGAAGACACCGATATCAAAGGGCAGCGCACTGGCCACTTCCACTTCCCCGATCAGGGGCAGGTGGACATAGGTATGGGCCGAGGTGAGGAAGGGGTAATCCCACAGCATGGCGACGATGCCGGTGGCCCCGGCCAGGAGCACCCCGGCGCCGATCATGGCGTCGTAGTCCACCCGCACCTGTCGGGCGGTCCACTGAAAGCCACTGGCCATGTACTGCATGATCAGGGCGATGGAGACCACCAAGCCGCCGATGAAGCCGCCGCCCGGCATATTGTGACCCCGCAGCATGATGTACAGGCCCACCATCAGGGCCAGCGGCAGCATGACCCGGGTGGCCACCACCATCATCATGGGATGGCGATCGGCCGACTGGGGTTGATCCGGCACCCAGGCCGCCAACCTGGCACCGGCGCGGCCATGGAGCGCCCCTTCCAGCAGGGCGTAGATGGCCAGGGCCGCGATGCCCAGCACGATGATCTCGCCGAAGGTGTCAAAACCGCGGAAGTCCACCAGGATCACGTTCACCACGTTGGTACCGCCGCCACCGGGCACGGACTCATCCAGGAAGAAGGTGGAAATGCTGGAGAAATCGCGGGTGATCACCGCCCAGCACAGGGCACCCACCCCCAGACCGGCCAGGGTGGCGATCACACCGTCGCGCACCTTGCGGGCACCATCGCTCTCGGCGGGCGTCTCTTTGGGCAGGAAGTACAGGGCCAGC
Organism: Ectothiorhodospira lacustris; assembly: GCF_022227785.1. NCBI lineage: Bacteria > Pseudomonadati > Pseudomonadota > Gammaproteobacteria > Chromatiales > Ectothiorhodospiraceae > Ectothiorhodospira > Ectothiorhodospira lacustris. The sequence continues at coordinate 3,651 of NZ_JAJNQM010000048.1, forward strand.
AGGATCAGGATGGTGGTCACCACTTCCACCGAGATCTGGGTCAGGGCCAGGTCCGGCGCGGAGAAGTACAAAAAACCCACCGAGACGATCAGTCCCGCCACGCTCACCGCCACCAGGGCCAGCAGACGCTGGCGGTGCAGCAGCAGGGCCACGGCGCAGACCCCCAGCAACAGCAACCAAGCGACCACCGCCACCGGCGTGGCCGGCAGCAGTTCGCGGCTGCCGGCGCCGTGGGAGGCGTTCATGAAGGCGGCAAAGCCCAGCACCACGAAGCCGCCGACCATGAAGGCCAGATAGCGCTGCAGGGAGCCGTTATGGAGGGTCAGGGTGCACCACTGGGCGGCGCGCACGAGGACGGCAATACCGGCATCGAACATACCTTTGGCATCGGGGTGAGGTCCGGCCTGCCAGCGGGCACGCACCAGGGTATAGCGCCAGATCAGGAACAGGCCGCCCGCCAGCGCCGCCATGGACATGAACAAAGCCGGGGTCAGGCCATGCCAGATGGACAGGTAAAAGTCCGGCAGGGGCGCACCGGTGACCGCTGTCGCCGTGACGCGCACCAAGGGACCGACCAGGGTCTCGGGAAACAAACCGATGAGGATCACCAGGGTCACCAGGAAGGCCGGCGGCAGCCAGAACCCTGCCGGCGGATCGTGAGGGGTATGAGGATAGTCGTCCCGCTTCGGCCCCAGGAAGACATGGGCGATATAGCGGAAGGAATAGGCCACTGAGAACAGGGCGCCCAGGGTGGCGGCCAGGGGGATGACCCAGCCCTGCCCGGCCCAGGTGGCATGCACCGCCTCTTCCAGCATCATTTCCTTGGACAGGAAGCCGTTGAGCAGCGGCACCCCGGCCATGGAGGCGGCGGCCACCATGGCCAGGGTGGCGGTGATGGGCATCAGGGTCATCAACCCGCCCAGGCGTTTGATGTCACGGGTACCGGTCTCGTGATCGACGATGCCGGCGTTCATGAACAGGGCTGCCTTGAAAGTGGCGTGATTGAGGATATGGAACACTCCGGCCACAGCCGCCATGGGCGTGGCCAGGCCGAAGAGCATCGTCACCAGACCCAGGTGGCTCACGGTGGAATAGGCCAGCAGGCCCTTGAGGTCATCCTTGAACAGGGCGATGCCCGCGGCCAGCACCATGGTGAAGAGTCCGGTGGTGGTCACCAGATAGAACCAGGCATCGGTGCCCGCCAGCACCGGCCACAGGCGGGCCAGCAGGAAGATCCCCGCCTTGACCATGGTGGCCGAGTGCAGGTAAGCGGACACCGGCGTGGGCGCGGCCATGGCATGGGGCAGCCAGAAATGGAACGGAAACTGGGCGCTCTTGGTGAAGCAGCCGATCAGGATCAGGATCAGGGCCGGCAGATACAGGGGCGATGCCTGGATCAGTTCAGCATGCTGCAGAATCACCGTCAGGTCATAGGAACCGACGATGTTGCCCAGGATCAGCATGCCGGCGATCATGGCCAGGCCACCGCCCCCGGTCACCGCCAGGGCCATGCGGGCGCCCTGGCGCCCTTCCGGCAAATGCTTCCAGTAGCCGATGAGCAGGAAGGACGACAGGCTGGTCAGCTCCCAGAAGATCAGCAGCAGCAGGATGTTGTCCGACAGCACGATACCCACCATGGCGCCCTGGAACAGCAGCAGGTAGGTATAGAAGTTGCCCATGGGGTCCTTTTCGGACAGGTAGAACCGAGCATAGATGATGATCAACAGACCGATGCCCAGGATCAGGCTCGCAAACAGGAAGCCCAGGCCATCGAGGAAGAAATTGACGTTCAGTCCCAGTTGAGGGAGCCACTGCCAGCCCACCTGCACGATCTCGCCGCGAAACACCGCCGGGGCATGGGACATGAGCAGGCCGAAGGCCAGCAGGGTGACCGAGCCGGTGGCAATGGCGCAGGCATTGCGTCCGGCGCGGATCATCAGCGCAGGCAGCAGCGCGCCGAGGAAAGGCAATATGACGATCAACGCAAGGTTCATTGGGTCACCCGATCGAGGGACGTGCACGGCAAGCCACAGCCACGAACACCACAGTGTTCCGGCGCTGGATTGCCTGAGAATGTATTAGGTTGGAAGGGACAACCGCCCCGGCCCGGGCGGTAACTTTACCCAATCGGGACGCACGACACCACCCCGGAAATTCGGGTTTTTTCAAACCTGTCCAAAGAGATGCCATAACAGGAATCCCCCATACACCCCCAGCAACACCAGACTCAGGATGGTGATGGGACGCACCCCCTTCTGCTCCGGCACCGGCAGCCCCCGGGCCTGTAGCCGTCGATGCTGCATCCAGCGTTTCAGGCGCCACCAGGCAAACAGGATCAGGATCAGCAGGGTCAGAAATTTGAGCATGCCTCTTTTGGCCCTCGCAATATTAGCAATGAGTGATATACTTTAGGAGCCATTTCCAACAAGGAGTACCGCTTACCATGAAGCACCTGAAGACTGGATTGATCGCCCTGGTGATGCTGCTGGCCCTGGCGCCCCTGGCCCAGGTGGCTGCCACCGAAGACAACCGCGTCCTGGTGACCGTCAACAGTGGTGAACCCCAGACCCAGGCCATGGCCATGATCCTGACCCGCCAGCTGGTGGAACGGGGCGCCACGGTACAGGTTCTGCTGTGCGACCAGGGCGGCGTGATGGGGACCAAGGCCTATGACGGCCCGGTGATGAAAGGCCCCGATGCCACCGCGCAGCAGATCATGCGCGGCGTGATGCAGGCCGGCGCCAAGGTCAGCGTCTGCGCCCTGTTCCTGCCCAACAGCGACTTCACTCGGGATGATCTCATTGACGACGTCGAAGTGGCCACCCCCCCGCAGATGGGTGAGTTCATGATCAAGGGCACCCGGTTCCTGAACTTCTGATCCCGCCTTCGGGCAGTCCCTGACAGCCCACCCGTTTCCGGGTGGGCCTCTCCGTTGGCGAAGTGACACGACCTCAATCGTCGGGGGCAGCCCCGACGCAGTCACGCCCCGCCTCCTTGGCGCCATACAGGGCATCATCCGCCCTTCTGAGCAGGGTCTTGCGGGTATCGTCCTCTCTGCGAGAGGACACACCGAGACTCAGGGTGACATGCCCCACAACCGGGTGAGCATGGCGGCCAATGCCTGCCCTGACCCGCTCAGCCAGCTCCACCGCATCCCGCAGATCTGTCTTGGGTATCAGGATCAGGAATTCCTCGCCGCCCCAGCGAATGGCCGTATCCGAGCGTCTGACCAGATCTTGCAGCAACTGCCCCATCCACGACAGCACCTGATCCCCTACCTCATGCCCATGCTGGTCGTTGATGGCCTTGAAGTGGTCGATATCGGCCATGATGAGACTGAATCCCTCGGCGTAACGCCCGGCCCGGTGCCACTCCCGCTCCAGCAGCTGCTCGCCGAAACTGCGGTTGGGCAGGCCGGTGAGCAGATCGATGGTGGCCATCCGGCGCAGGACCTGCTCCATGCGCACCCGTTCGCTGATGTCCTTACCCGTGCTCATGTAGTGGGTGATTTCACCAAGCTCGTCCCGTACCGGGGTGATCGTCTGCTCCAGATGGAACAGGCTACCGTCCCTGGCCTTGTTGACGAAGGTGGCGCGAAAGGGCTGACCGGATTGGAGGGTGTCCCAGAGTTCCTTGTAGAACGTACCGTCGTGGTGACCGGATTTCAGGATTCTGGGGTTCTTGCCAAGCACGTCCTGGCGGCGATAGCCGGTCTGCTTCTCGAAGGCGCGATTCACGTACACGATATGACCTGCCCGGTCCGTCATCACCACCTGGTCCGAATTGGCTTCCAGGGCGTTAGCCATCAGGTTGCGCTCGTATTCGGCGCGAACCTTTTCCGACAGGTCTCGCTGCACGGAAACGAAATGGGTGATCAGCCCCTTGCCGTCCCGGATGGGCGAGATATTCCACTCCACGTAATAGCAGCTGCCGTCCTTGCGGTAATTGACCGTGTTGCCGATGAAGAACTCCCCGGCCTTCACGCACCGGCGCAACCGTTCGATGGTGTCGGCATCGGTGCGCGGCCCCTGCAGGATGCGCGGTGTCTTGCCGATAAGTTCCTGCGCCGTGTAACCCGTCATGTCACAAAAGGCCCGGTTTACGTAGAGGATCTGCGGTCCAGGCATTTCCATCTGGGCGGTGGTGATGACCACGGCGTTGAATGACTGCTCGACAGCGGTCTTGAGTATCTGGTCGGACAGGGTCAGGGCCATTCGGCACTCCGGATCGAACTGCACGCGGACTTCCATGCGTGGATTTCCATCCGGTTATCATACCCCACCACGGCCGGCCAACCGTCAACCAGCATCAGCCAAACGCTACCGTCAGGCCTTGCGCGATCGCTGTATAATCACCCTTCTCACGGTTGAGGGCCTTGTCTTCTCCGATTCAGCCTCAAGGATTTCAAGCGAGTTGCCAATGATGAACACTGAATACCGCAAAAACCTGCCGGGAACAGCGCTGGATTATTTCGACACCCGCGCCGCCGTCGAGGCCATCCAGCCCGGCGCCTACGACAAGCTCTCCTACACCGCCCGCATCCTGGCGGAGAACCTGGTGCGCCGCTGCGAGCCCGAACGGCTGACCGACGCCCTCAAGCAGATCATTGAGGGCAAGCGCGAACTGGACTTCCCCTGGTTCCCCGCCCGCGTGGTCTGCCACGACATCCTGGGCCAGACCGCCCTGGTGGATCTGGCCGGCCTGCGGGACGCCATCGCAGACAAGGGCGGCGATCCGGCCAAGGTTAACCCGGTGGTGCCCACCCAGCTGATCGTGGACCACTCCCTGGCGGTGGAACACGGCGGCTTCGAGGCCGATGCCTTCGAGAAGAACCGCGCCATCGAAGACCGCCGCAACGAAGACCGCTTCCACTTCATCGACTGGACCAGACAAGCCTTTCGCAATGTGGACGTGATCCCGCCCGGGAACGGCATCATGCACCAGATCAACCTGGAGAAGATGTCACCGGTGATTCAGGTTCGCGACGGCGTGGCCTTCCCGGATACCTGCGTGGGCACCGACAGCCACACCCCCATGGTGGACGCCCTGGGCGTGATCTCCGTGGGCGTGGGCGGCCTGGAGGCTGAAAGCGTGATGCTGGGTCGGGCCTCCATGATGCGCCTACCCGACATCATCGGCGTCGAGCTCACCGGCAGACTGAAGCCGGGCATCACCGGCACCGACATGGTGCTGGCCCTGACCGCCTTCCTGCGGCGGGAGCGGGTGGTGGGTGCCTATCTGGAATTCTTCGGCGAGGGCGCCGATGCCCTCACCGTGGGTGACCGGGCCACCATCGCCAACATGACACCGGAATACGGCGCCACCGCGGCCATGTTCTATATCGATGGCCAGACCATTGATTACCTCAAGCTCACCGGCCGTGACGATGCCCAGGTGGCCCTGGTGGAGACCTACGCTAAGGCGGCTGGCCTGTGGGGCGACAGTCTCAAGGGCGCCGAGTATGAGCGGGTGCTGCGTTTCGACCTGTCCGCCGTGGAACGGACCTTGGCCGGTCCCTCCAACCCCCATGCCCAGCTACCCACTCGGGAGCTGGCCGAGCGAGGCATTGCCGGGGCCTGGACAGAGGAGCCGGGCAAGATGCCTGACGGGGCGGTGATCATCGCCGCCATCACCAGCTGCACCAACACCTCCAACCCCCGCAACATGGTGGCGGCGGGCCTGATCGCCCGTAATGCCAATCGCCTGGGCCTGACCCGCAAGCCCTGGGTCAAGTCTTCCCTGGCCCCCGGCTCCAAGACGGTGAAGATGTATCTGAGTGAAGCCGGCCTGCTGCCGGAACTGGAGCAGTTGGGCTTTGGCGTGGTGGCGTTCGCCTGCACCACCTGCAACGGCATGTCCGGCGCACTGGACCCGAAGATCCAGCAGGAGATCATCGACCGCGACCTCTACGCCACCGCCGTACTCTCCGGCAACCGCAACTTCGACGGCCGCATCCATCCTTATGCCAAACAGGCCTTCCTGGCCTCGCCGCCCCTGGTGGTGGCCTATGCCATCGCCGGCACCATCCGCTTCGACATCGAGAAGGATGTGCTGGGTCACGATGCCGACGGCAACCCCGTCACCCTCAAGGACATCTGGCCCAGCGACGAGGAGATCGATGCCATCGTGCGTGCCAGCGTCAAGCCCGAGCAGTTCCGGGAAGTCTACATCCCCATGTTCGAGGCCCGGGACCAGGGCACCGAGCGCGTCAGTCCCCTCTACGACTGGCGCCCCATGAGCACCTACATCCGCCGCCCCCCGTACTGGGAAGGTGCCCTGGCCGGTGAACGTGCCCTCAAGGGCATGCGCCCGCTGGCGGTGCTGGGTGACAACATCACCACCGACCACCTGTCGCCGTCCAACGCCATCATGGCCCGCAGTGCCGCCGGCGAATACCTGGCCAAGATGGGCCTACCGGAGGAAGATTTCAATTCCTACGCCACCCATCGCGGGGATCACCTGACCGCCCAGCGGGCCACCTTTGCCAATCCCAAGCTGCTCAATGAAATGGTGCGGGATGAGGACGGCAAGGTGAAGCAGGGCTCCCTGGCCCGCATCGAGCCGGAAGGCCAGGTCGCCCGCATGTGGGAGGCCATTGAGACCTACATGGCCCGCAAGCAGCCCCTGATCATCATTGCCGGTGCCGACTACGGTCAGGGGTCTTCCCGTGACTGGGCGGCCAAGGGCGTGCGACTGGCGGGGGTCGAGGCCATCGTCGCCGAGGGCTTTGAGCGCATCCATCGCACCAACCTGATCGGCATGGGGGTGCTGCCCCTGGAGTTCCAGTCGGGCACCCACCGCAAGAGCCTGGGGATCGACGGCACCGAGACCTATGACGTGATCGGTGAGCGCAAGCCACGCAACACCCTCACCCTGGTGATCCATCGCCGCAACGGCGAGCGGGTGGAAGTGCCGGTGACCTGTCGGCTGGATACGGCGGAAGAGGTCTCCATCTACGAGGCCGGCGGTGTCCTGCAGCGCTTTGCCCAGGACTTCCTGGAAGCGGAAAACGCCGCCTGAGCCGCTGCAGGCCCCGCTTTCCGGCGGTTGTAGGACCATAATAAGCCCTTCTCCCCCAAGGGGAGAAGGGTGCTCACCCATCCAAAGCCCTGATGTTGTTGCCAGGATTTCCAGGAGACATCTTCGTGCGCCACAAACCCCAGATCAGGATCCACGCCACCTACATGCGAGGCGGCACCAGCAAGGGCGTGTTCTTCAACCTGACCGACCTGCCCGAGGCCGCTCAGGTCCCGGGACCAGCCCGGGACGCCCTGCTGCTGCGGGTGATCGGCAGCCCCGACCCCTACGGCAAACAGATCGACGGCATGGGCGGCGCCACCTCCAGCACCAGCAAGACCGTGATCCTGTCTAAAAGCACCCGCCCGGATCACGACGTGGACTACCTGTTCGGCCAGGTCTCCATCGACAAGGCCTTCGTGGACTGGAGCGGCAACTGCGGCAACCTCACCGCCGCCGTGGGGGCCTTCGGCATCAGCGCCGGTCTGGTGGACCCCGGCCGCATCCCCGACAACGGCATCGCCACGGTGCGCATCTGGCAGGCCAACATCGGCAAGACCATCATCGCCCACATACCCATCACCGACGGCGCGGTACAGGAAACCGGCGACTTCGAACTGGACGGGGTCACCTTCCCCGCCGCCGAGGTGCAGATCGAGTTCATGGAACCGGCGGATGACACCGGCGGCTCCATGTTCCCCACCGGCAATCTGGTGGACGATCTGGATGTCCCCGGCCTGGGCACCCTGAAGGCCACCATGATCAATGCCGGCATCCCCACCATCTTCGTCAACGCCGAGGACATCGGCTATACCGGCACCGAACTGCAGGAGGCCATCAACGGGGACGCCGAGGCGCTGGAGCGATTCGAGACCCTGCGTGCCCACGGCGCCCTGCGCATGGGCCTGATCAGCGACCTGAAAGAGGCCGCCCAGCGCCAGCACACCCCGAAGGTGGCCTTCGTCGCCGGGCCGAAGGATTACGTGTCTTCCAGCGGCAAGCCCGTCCAGGCGGAGGATGTGGACCTGCTGGTGCGCGCCCTGTCCATGGGCAAGCTGCATCATGCCATGATGGGTACGGCCGCCGTGGCCATCGGTACCGCGGCGGCCATCCCCGGTACCCTGGTGAATCTGGCGGCCGGCGGCGGTGAGCGCACGGCGGTGCGTTTCGGCCATCCCTCCGGCACCCTGCGGGTGGGTGCACAAGCCCGTTGCGAGAACGGCGAATGGACGGTGACCAAGGCCATCATGAGCCGTAGCGCCCGGGTACTGATGGAAGGCTGGGTCAGGATTCCCGCAGACAGTACCTGATCTCCCGGCGGCTGGACCGGCTCCCCGATGATGCAAAACGCCCCGGCCTCGTCCGGGGCTTTTTGTCGAACTCGATCCATTATTGCGAATAATTATCGTTTGTGTTTTCATGTCGACAAAATACCGACAGGATTCACAGACCATGGACAGACAGCCACCCTCGCCTGCTGCCGTAAAGATCGTGTCCGCTGCCCGAGTCATCATGCTCGTCCTGCTCTGCCTGACGCCGTTCCCGCTTCTTTCAGGCACGGAGGCCAAACAGCCCCTGACCCCCGATGACTACCATCTTTGGCATACCATCGCCAATGCCGGCCTGTCGGCCGACGGCCTGTGGTTCTTCCATAACCAGGTTGGCATGGTTCGAGGCGAATCCCTGACCCAGGTCTCAAGTACGGTCGATCCGGATCGGCAGTTCCGGTTCGAGCACGCCTTCGGCCATGGCTTTTCGCCGGATGGACAGTGGTTCTTCTTTCGTGCCCAGACGGTGGCCGGCAAGAGTATCCAGGACACGCCGCCCCATGAGACCCGTCTGGGCGCACTGCGGCTGGATACGGGGGCCGTCACCTTCTTTTCCGGCGTGATCAGCCATGAAATCTCGCCCGACGGGCGATTCCTGGCGGTTCGACGGACCATGCCGGAGAATGAAACGGCCCACGACGGGGAATTACTGCTCCACGACCTGTCACGATCACAGTCGATCCATATCCCGGGGGTTCAGGAACACCGGTTCAGCACCGGGTCCGACCATCTGGCAATGACGATCAGGACGCCCGACTCCCATGAAGTGGTGATCCTGAATCCGGCCACGGGCAACCGTCGTACCCTGGACCAGCATCCCGGAGGCCATTTCCATCTGAGCTGGAGCCCCGATGGTCAGCGTCTTTCCGTGTTCCGCGCAGCTGACGGCAAGCCTCGGGAGCCGCTGGCCGCCCTGGTGTTCGAACAGCTGGATTCCCGGCCGGTACGTCACGTCCTGACACCCCCCCGGGGCGAGAAAGATACCGCCACGCTGGCCTTCGCCCAGGGACGCTGGCCTCGATGGTCGGACGATGGCCTGCGCCTGTTCTTTCCCATGACACCGCTCCAGTCCGCTGACGGGACAGATTCGGAGGCTGAAACCGCCCTCCCCCCCAGCACCGTGCGTATCTGGCACTGGCGCGATGATCCTATCCAGCCCTACCGGCAGAAGAAGGGAGATGACCGCGCCATTCCCCATCTCTGGGCAGTCTGGCATCTGCGGGATGGGCGTTTTTTTGCCCTGGCCGATGAACCGGGCCTGAGCCTGGAACTGGTCCGGGGTCAGCATCACGCGGTACTCCATGATCCCAGGCCCTACCAGCCCCAATTGCGGGATCAGTGGAACGACATCCATCTGGTGGATGTGCATGGCGGCGAGCGGACCCTGGTGCTTGAGCGCTATGAGTCGGTGAGCAGTTCACCACAGGGCCGCTACCTGCTGTACTTCTCCGGCGAGGACTGGTGGACCTACGACATTCACACCGGCCGGTACGCCAATCTGACGGCGACGGTGGAGAGTCGTTTCAATGACTTCACCCAGGTGAACGGACGCACCATCGACCGCCCCTTCGGTCATGGCCAATGGGCCGACGGAGATGCCTGGGTGCTGCTGTATGATCAGCATGATGTCTATCTGGCCCAGCCGGACGGCGAACACATCCAGCGCCTCACCCAGGGCGCGGAGCACGGCATCCGCTACCGTCAGGCCATCCTGGACCGCCTGCGGCCCAGCCTGGACCCGGAAGGTCCCGTCCATCTGGAAATGTTCGGCCTGCGCACCAAGGATACCGGGTATGCGCGCTGGCATCGCGGCACCCTGGACACCCTGATTCATGGCCCCATGCAGGTGGATCAGCTTCAGTACGCGGCCGCCACCGATCAGTATGTCTATCGCTTACAGACCGCGGTCGACTCGCCGGACTACTTCCTCACCGACAGTGACTTTGTCCGGCATCATCGCCTCACCCGCACCAATCCTCAGCAGGCACGGTTTCACTGGGCCGGTGATGAACTGGTCCGGTTCAGGACCGAGAAGGGAGAGCCGCTGGAGGCCCGGCTGCTCTACCCCGCCGACTACGAACCGGGCCGACAGTATCCCATGATCGTGCACATTTATGAGCAACGCTCGGATACCCTGCATGAATACACCCTGCCCCGCCACAATCATGCCTTCAATGCCCGTCGCTTGTCCTCGGAGGGTTATTTCGTCCTGGAACCGGACATTCACTACGAGCTGGGCCGGCCCGGAGAGTCCGCCCTGGAGAGCGTGGTGCCCGCGGTCAAGGCGGTCCTGGAAAGTGGCCGGGTGGATCCCGCCCGCATCGGACTGGTGGGACATTCCTGGGGCGGCTACCAGGTCAGCTACATCATCACCCAGACCGATCTGTTTGCCGCCGCCGTTGCCGGCGCCCCCATCACCAACCTGATCAGCAAATACAATTCCATCTACTGGCGCACCGGCATTCCGGAACATCTCATCTTCGAAACCGGTCAGGCGCGGCTGCCAAGACCCTTCTGGGAGGATCTCGGCAGCTACGTGGCCAACTCCCCGGTCTTCAATGCCCAAGGCATCGACACGCCCTTGCTGGTCATGTTCGGCACCGAAGACGAGTCGGTGGCCTTCAATCAGGGGGTGGAGATCTACAACACCCTGCGCCGGATGGGAAAACCCATCGTCATGCTGGCCTACGAAGGAGAAGGACACAACCTGCGACGCCGGGAAAATCAGCTGGATTACTCCAGCCGGGTGTCCCAATGGCACGAACATTGGCTCAAGGGCGAAGAACCGGGCAGCTGGATCATCCAGGGTCTGCCCCTGATGCAGTATTCGGCCATCGGTGGCATCGCGGGTCGTGCATTTCGCGAAGATATAAATGATAATCATTAGCCCTTTTATTCAATAGTCGAGGTCAAGACATGCTGCGCAAGCACGGATCATCCCTGGGAACCATGTGCCTGCTCCTGATGGCCACCGCCTCCCCCGCACTGGCGGACATGGACATCGCCAACCAGAGCGGGTGCATGGCCTGTCATCAGATCGACGGCCAGGCCATCGGCCCCAGCTACAAGGAGGTGGCCGCCCGCTACCGGGGTGATGCCGGCGCCGTCGACAAGCTCACCGGCAAGGTGCGTGACGGCGGGGTGGGCAACTGGGGCCAGATTCCCATGCCCCCAAACGCCTGGGTGGGCGAGGACAATATCCGCATGCTGGTGAAGTGGGTACTCAGTCATTGATTCACCCGCCCCCCGGGGCCTTTCATTCTTTCATCCCGACACTGGAGGACCACTCCCATGGCATCAGCCATCCACGAGACCGTCACCGACCTGGAGCAGGTACGCCAACAACTGGCCCAATCGGCGGACGGGATTCTTGAAGACATGGCCCGGCAGGCCCGCTGCTCCATGCGGGACATCATCCACTGCCTGCCCCGATCCCTGTGGACCGAGGTACGCGGTAGACACTTCATCAACGTCATGCATGCCCTCTCCGACTGGGGCGATCTGGTCACCGTGATCCATAACCAGGACGTCATCCTGGAATTCAAGGGTCCGATCCCCCGCGGCAAGACCGGCCATGGTTTCTTCAACCTGCACGGCGGCACCGGCCTGTCCGGTCATCTGCGCCCGGAGCGTTGCGCTCATATCGTCTTCGTCAGGCGTCCCTTCATGGGCATGGAGACCGCCTCGATCCAGTTTTTCAACGAGACGGGCGAGTGCATGTTCAAGGTCTTCCTCGGACGTGATGAACAGCGGCAGTTGCGCCGGGACCAGTTGGATCTGTTCGAGCGCCTGCAAAAGGCCCTGCTGAATCTGGATCAGGCCGACCAGGAGGCCTGCGCATGACCCCCGTCCTCATCTTCGGTGCCAGCCGCGGGGTCGGTCTGGCGCTGGCCCGGCTGCTCCGGCGGGATGACATCCCGGTACTAGCCATGGTTCGCCCGCGCACGGACGCCCTGCCCCTGCTGGAGATAGGTGCCGACATCATGCCCGGTGACGTCCTCGAACCCGGTGATGTGAAACGGGCCTTCGATGCGCTGGATGATCAGGGCATCGTGGTTTCCACGGTATCGGGCCGGACCGAAGACGGCCGTTTCGTGGACGACGACGGCAACCGGATCATTGTCGATGCCGCCGCTGCCCGAGGGGTGCGGCACTGCATTCTGGTGACCGCCATCGGCTGCGGCGAGATGATGCCGTTCCGCTCGGCACGGGCCATCGCCGCCTTCGGGGATGTGGTGGATGCCAAGACCCGTGCGGAAGCCCATCTCAAGGCTTCCGGCGTGCCCTTTACCCTCATTCGTCCCGGCGGTCTGGGCGATGAACCGGCCACCGGCCGGGGCATGCTGTCGGAAAACCCCGCCATTCACGGCTTCATTCAGCGGGCGGACGTGGCGCTGCTGATCCGGCAGGTGATGTCCGACCCCGGCGCCCTCGGCAAGGCCTATGCGGCCGTGGACAGGGATCGCGCCCGGATCGATCCGATCCCGGCAACCGGGACGGGATGACGCCCTTGACTTGCAAATAATAATCAATATCATTTCACCATTCGTGTTTCCCATCACGGAAACACCTGAGTCCACTTGCAGCTCAGCCCGCCACCGACCCCTGTCGGCAAGCCAGCCAGGCCGCCTTTTCAAGCTTGGGACGGAGTGCGCCCACTTCGTCGGGTTCTGGAGGTTTCATGACGCGTCAGCGCCTGTGCATGCTCACCGCGGCCATCGCCGCCGCCCTTTCCGGCACGGCCCACGGGGCCGATCCGGCCGGGGATCCTCTTTATGCCTCGGTGACCCTGCCCACCCTGCTCATTGAATCCACCCGCATGCCGGCACCGGTGGAGCAGGTCAACGCCCCGGTGGCGGTGCGTGACCGTGAGTCCATGGATCGGGACCAGGCCGCCAACCTGGCGGACATCATGCGCATGCTGCCCGGCGTCGGCATCGGCGGCGGTACCCGTGCCATCGCCATGGAACCGGTGATCCGGGGTCTGAGCGGAGAACGGGTCGTGATCCGGGTGGACAATGCGCGCCAGAATTTCGGCGCCGGCCACAAGGGCAGAATCTTTCTGGACCCCCTGCTGCTGGAACAGGTGGAAGTGCTCAGGGGACCGGCCTCCACCCTGTATGGTTCGGGTGCCCTGGGCGGCGTGGTGAATTTTCGCACCCAGGATGCCGACAGCTTCCTGGGGCCGGATGCCGATGCCGGCGGCCGGGTGAGCGCCGGCTACCAGAGCCAAGGGGATCAGTCCCTGTTCTCGGCCACCGCCGCGGGACGGGGAGAACGCCTGTCCCTGCTGGCCAACGTGCTCAAGCGGGAGCAGTCCGACCTGAAAGACGGGAACGGTGACACCATCCTGTACACCGGCGACGAGATCGTGTCCGGCCTGCTCAAGGGCACCCTGACCCCGGCACCGGGGCATCGTCTGACCCTCAGTCTGCAGGCCTTCCGGGACGATCACGAAATCCCCTCCAATGCCAACAGTACCGGCACCGGCGCCGGCAGCACCGCCATCATCGTCGACCGGCGCACGGACAACCGGACCCAGACCCTGCGCTACCAACTGCATCCCGATGACAGCCGCTGGCTGGATCTGGATGCCACCCTCTACGGTAATCAGGTGGAACTGGACGAAACCCGCACCGACACCGGCCGCAACGATGTCACCCAACTCAATACCCTGGGGTTGGACCTGACCAACACCCTGCGGTTTGAAACCGGCCCGGTGGATCATCTGGTGGTCGTGGGTCTGGAACATTACCGGGATCGCCAAAAAGGGGAGCGGGATGGCGAGAGCCGTCCCATGTATCCCGATGCCCGCCAGGCGGTCACCGGAATCTTCCTGGTGGATCGCCTGCTCATCACGGACCGGTTGGAGATCGCCCCCGGCCTGCGGTATGACCATTTCAGCAAGGACGCCGACGACCACGACCGACTGACCGAATCCGAATGGTCGGGGCAGATCAGTGCCACCTATACCCTGACTCCGGGCTGGGAACTGTTCGCCGGCTATTCCGAGGCCTTCCGCGCCCCCTCGCTCACCAACCTGTACGTGGGCGGCATCCACTTCGGCAACAACCGGTTCGAGCCCAACCCGGACCTGCGACCGGAAAAGGCGCGCAACAAGGAACTGGGCCTGACCCACCATGCACGGGGCCTGTTCCATCCCGAGGACCGGTTGCGGGCAAGACTGTCGGTGTACCAGAACGACGTGGAGGACTTCATCGACCAGATCGTGGAGCTGGAGATGCCGGCCTTCGGTCCTCCCATCCCCGGTGGCCGCACCTACTTCGAGAACGTGAATGATGCCCGCCTGCGGGGACAGGAACTGGAGATTCATTACACCCATCCGGATCACTTCATCACCGTGAGCGCCGCCCGGCAGCGGGGAGACAACCGCACCGAAGGCGGCCCCCTGTCCGGCATTCCCGCCGATAACCTGGCGCTGGAAGGGGGCGTGCATGTCATGCAGGGTCGGCTCACCCTGGGTGGCCGCGTGACCCATGCCTGGTCCCAGGACCGGGTACCGGACGACGCGGACACCGCCGACAGCTACACCCTCACCGATATCTTTCTGACCCTGCGACCTGGCGCGGACCGGGACCGGATGCGGGTGGATTTCGGCATCGACAACCTCACCGACAAGACCTACCGCCCTCACCTGTCATCCATGAACGACCCGGGGCGCAACGTGAAGATCCAGGCCAGCTATCGCTTCTGACATCAAGGAGACCCTGCCATGAACCCGCTGAACACCCGCAGCGACCGAGGTCGACATGCACCGTCGTGAACTGCTGCGCCTGATGGGCGTCATGGCCCTCGCCGGTCTGCCTACCGGCCTGTGGGCCATGCAGCACCGTGCCGATGACGGACTGAGTGAGGGGCACCGCCTCATCACCATCGGTGGCGGACTGACGGAAACCGTCTTCGCCCTGGGGGCCGGCGACCGGATCGTGGGTACCGACAGCACCAGCACCTACCCGGTGGCCGCCGAGGCCCTGCCCAGGGTGGGCTACCAGCACACCCTCACCATCGAGAGCCTGCTGGCCCTGCGGCCCCACGCCCTGATCCATGACGGCAGCGCCGGACCCGAAGGCACGCTGACCCGGGCCCGGGAGGCCGGCGTACGGATACTGACCGTCCCCGGGGAACCGAGCCTGGAAGGGTTCAGGGCCAGGGTACGGACCCTGGGACAATGGCTGGACGCCACGGAAACCGCCCGGCGGGTCATCGACGATGTGGACCAGGACCTGGCCCGGGCCAGGGATCTGCAGGCGGGATTTCCCCGCCCGCCCGCCGTGGTGGCCCTGATGGCCCACGGCCAGGGCAATGCGGTGGCCGCGGGCCGGGACACCAAGGCGGATGCCCTGATCCGCCTGGCCGGCGGACGCAATGTCTTCACCGACTTTGCCGGCTATCGGCCCGTGTCCCGGGAAGGCGTCATGGCCAAACGCCCCGATGCCCTGGTGATCACCGGGGCGGCGGCGGCGGACTTCGGCGGCATGCTGGGGCGGGTACCGCAATATGTGGGCGACACCCTGTTCCTACTGGGGTTCGGCCCGAGGCTGGGCGAGGCCGTGCTCACGGTCACCCGTTTCCTGGCGGGTGATTCACGCACCCGCCGGGACGCCCGCTTCACCGATATCCCATCCGCATGAGCACGGTGGCTTCCCAAATCCCCGCCACCGGGACCCTCTCGGCGCCCGGCTCCCGCTCGGCCCGTGCCCGCTGGGTGGTGATCGCCCTGATACCGGCGGTCCTCGCCGCCGCTCTGCTGGGACTGACCACCGGGGCGGTGGAGGTGAGTCCGGCGGAAGTCCTGTGGGTATTGACCGGACACCTGGATGACCCGTTCCTGCGGGAAGTCATTCTCAACCTGCGCCTGCCCCGGGTGCTGGTGGCCATCACCGTGGGTGCCGCCTTGGCCGTGAGCGGGGTGGCCCTGCAGGGCCTGTTCAGGAACCCGCTGGCCGACCCGGGCCTGATCGGCGTATCCGCCGGCGCGGCCCTGGGGGCGGTCAGCGTGATCGTGCTGGGCACCACCGTGCTGGCCCCGCTGGTCATGGCCCTGGGCGTGTTCACCCTGCCGCTGGCGGCGTTTGCCGGTGGTCTGGGGACCACCTGGCTGGTCTACCGGCTGGCCAGTCACGGCGGGCATACCTCGGTGGCCACCCTGCTGCTGGGCGGTATCGCCATCAATGCCATTGCCGGCGCCGCCACCGGCATGCTGGTGTACATGGCCGACGACCAGCAACTGCGTACCCTCACCTTCTGGAACATGGGTTCGCTGGCTCACGCCGGCTGGACCCTGTGGGCCGTCAGCGCGGGACTGGTCCTGCTGGCCCTGGCCTGCATGCCCCTGGTGGCCCGCGCCCTCAACGGCCTCATGCTGGGGGAGTCCGTGGCCACCCATCTGGGCTTTCCCGTGCACCGGATCAAGACCCTGGTGGTGGTCACGGCCGCCCTGGCGGTGGGTGCCTCCGTGGCCATTGCCGGCATCATCGGTTTCGTCGGGCTGGTGGTGCCCCATCTGCTGCGCCTGACCATCGGCCCGGACCACCGTTATCTGCTGCCGGCCTCGGCCCTGGGGGGCGCCCTGCTGCTCCTGCTGGCCGATGCCCTCGCCCGCATCATCGTCGCCCCCGCGGAGCTGCCCATCGGGCTGCTCACATCCCTGCTGGGGGGACCATTTTTCCTCTGGCTGCTGCTGCGGCAAAAAGGGAGGCTCGGATGAACACACAGGCCCTGGCAAAAGTGTCCAATCTGGTGGTGGAACGGGGGGGACGGTACCTGCTGGATCAGGCCAACCTGGAGGCCCACCCAGGCAGCGTGCATGTGCTGGTGGGCCCCAACGGTGCCGGCAAGAGCACCTTGCTGTCGGTGATGGCCGGTGATCTGCGGCCCAGCAGCGGCGAGGTCACCTGGTGTGGACAGACACTGGACCAATGGTGTCCCCATGCCCTGGCCCGCTGCCGGGCGGTACTGCCCCAGGACACCGTGGTCACGTTCCCGCTCACCGCCTGGGAAGTGGCGGAGATGGGGCGGCTGCCCCATCGCACCCCGGAACGGGACGCCAGAATCGTCCGCGAGGCCCTGGACCGGGCCGGCGTATGGCACCTGTCGGGCCGGGACTACCGCAGTCTTTCCGGCGGGGAACGCCAACGGGTGCAGATGGCCCGGGTACTGGCCCAGGTCCACGACACGGGACCGGACCAACCGGGCCTGCTGTTGCTGGACGAACCCACTTCGGCCCTGGACGTCAGGCATCAGCTGCGGCTCATGGAACTGCTGCGGGTGGACGCCGCCCGGGGTCGAACCATCCTGGTGGTGCTGCACGACCTGAATCTGGCCGCCGCCTACGCGGACCATATCACCGTGCTCAAGGACGGCAAGGTGGTGGCCAGCGGCACGCCGGCACAGGTCATGCGCGCCGAAACCATCACCCATGCATGGGGCGTGGAATGCCTGGTGGAAAGGGACAGTCTCACGGGATGCCCCTGGGTCCGCATGCGCTACGGCCTGGGTTGCGCCACCGCTCACCGGGAGCATGCCGCATGACCACCATCGCCACCGACATGCCCGGTCTGTCCATGCCTGCCTTCAGCGAGGATCTGCCCTACCCCCGGCGCAAGCGCAGCCATCATGACGCCATCATGCCGCTGCAGCCCCTGTGCGAGGGCACCGCGACCCTGGGTGAGCACCTGCTGAACCGGACGGCGGACTCGCGCCCCAGGGCCATTTACCTGCACATCCCGTTCTGTCGCCGGATCTGCCATTTCTGCAACATGCGCCGGATGAAGGGCAGCCCCGAGTCCCGCTATGCCGATCTGCTGATCCGGGAAATGGAAGCCGTCACCAGAATCCCCTATGTCCGGGACGGCATCTATGGCGCCGTGTATTTCGGTGGCGGCACCCCCAGCACCCTGTCCACGCCCGACCTGCAGCGGATCCTGCAGGCACTCAGGACACATTTTCAACTGACGGATGACGTGGAAATCACCCTGGAAAGCAGCCTCTCCGACCTGGATGAAGACAAGCTGAGGGCGGTCATGGCGGAAGGCATCAACCGTCTCAGTCTGGGCGTGCAGACCTTCCATGACCGTGGCCGGCGCCTGCTGGGTCGGTTGGGTGACGGGGAATGGGTCAAGGCGCACATCCGGCGTTTCCGCGCCCTGGGGCTGGACAACCTGGGCATGGACCTGATCTACCACTACCCCATGCAGAGCGACGGGGAACTGGCCCACGACCTTGCCGCCATCGCCGAGCTGGATCTGGCGGGTTTTTCCCTGTATTCCCTGATGATCCGGGAAAAGAGCCACCTGGCCCATGAACACATGGCCCATGCCACCCAGACTCCGCAGACCCTGGCCCGGGAATGGCAACTGTTTTCACGGATTCTGGCAGCCGGTCAACGGCAGGGATTCGAGAGTCTGGAACTGACCAAGATGGTCAGGCCCGGCAGGGATCGTTACCGGTATGTGGCATTGCGCTACCAGGGCGGCGACACCCTGCCGCTGGGGGCCGGTGCCGGCGGGCGACTGGCCGGCATGATGCTCATGAACCCCTTGTCCCTGGAGGCTTATGCCCAGAGTTTGGAGAGGGTCACCGATCGCGAGGGCATGACCACCCGTCCGCCCTATGATGCCCTGTATCGATTCATCGGCGCCATCCAGTTCGGCCATGTGACGCCGGACACGGTGCCGGAAGCGGCACATGCGGACCTGCTGGCGCGCTGCGAGCAACGGGTGGATCAAGCGCTCCTCACCCCCCTCGGGGACGGTCGTTACTCCCTGACGCCGAAGGGTATTTTCTGGGGCAACAACCTGGCGGCGGAACTGGCCAGCTGCGTGATGGAACAACTTTGAGCACCGGGCCTGCCCGACGTGGACCTCACGATATCTGCTGATCCATCGAGGCGCCGACCGGCTTTGCCGGGGGACTGGATCCAGGGCTTTCACAAAATATTGTGCCTGCTATAATCCGCAGCACCATATCTAGTAGCCCAAAGGATCCCGTCTTCATGGAACCCCTGCCTTCCCGAATGCCCGCCCTGCCCACCCAGGTCATCAAGCGTGACGGCCGCCGTCTGCCCTTTGATGCCGTCCGCATCGAGTCCGCCATCCGCCGGGCCGGCCAGGCCACCGGGGAATTCGGAGACCATGAGGCCAACCTGCTCACCGCCCAGGTGGTGAAGGTGCTGGCCCATCGCTTTGCCCAGGGTCAGTGCCCGGACATCGAAAACATCCAGGATGTGGTGGAGCAGACCCTGATCAGCGCCAACCACCTGCTTACCGCCCGGGCCTACATCGTCTACCGGGAACAGCACAAGGCCCTGCGGGCCGACCGCCGGACCCTGGTGGACGTGGACGCCTCCATCAGCGAATATCTGGACCGTTCCGACTGGCGGGTGGCCGCCAACGCCAACCAGGGCTATTCCCTGGGCGGCCTGATCCTCAACACCTCCGGCAAGATGATCGCCAATTACT
This sequence comes from Ectothiorhodospira lacustris, assembly GCF_022227785.1. Taxonomy (NCBI): domain Bacteria; kingdom Pseudomonadati; phylum Pseudomonadota; class Gammaproteobacteria; order Chromatiales; family Ectothiorhodospiraceae; genus Ectothiorhodospira; species Ectothiorhodospira lacustris. The sequence goes on from NZ_JAJNQM010000048.1 coordinate 23,476, forward strand.
GGCTCAACCACGTCTATCCGCCGGAGATCGGCCAGGCCCACCGGGACGGCGACTACCACATCCATGACCTGGACATGCTGGCCGGCTACTGCGCCGGCTGGTCCCTGCGCACCCTGCTGGTGGAAGGCTTCAACGGCGTGCCGGGCAAGGTGGAGGCCGCGCCGCCCCGCCACTTCTCCTCCGCCGTGGGCCAGATCGTCAATTTCCTGGGCACCCTGCAAAACGAATGGGCCGGCGCCCAGGCCTTTTCCAGCTTTGACACCTACATGGCCCCGTTTGTGCGCGTGGACCGGCTCGACTACGCCCAGGTGAAGCAGTACATGCAGGAACTGATTTACAACCTCAACGTCCCGTCCCGCTGGGGCTGCCAGACGCCCTTCACCAATCTGACCTTCGACTGGGTCTGCCCGGAAGACCTGCGCGAACAGGTGCCCGTCATCGGCGGCCGGGAACAGCCTTTCTGCTACGGGGACCTGCAGGCGGAGATGGACATGATCAACCGGGCCTACATCGAGGTGATGACCGAAGGGGACGCCCGGGGGCGGATCTTCACCTTCCCCATCCCCACCTACAACATCACCTCGGATTTCCCCTGGGAAAGCGACAACACGGAACGGCTGTTCGCCATGACCGCCAAGTACGGTCTGCCCTATTTCCAGAATTTCCTCAACTCGGAACTGTCGCCCAACATGGTGCGCTCCATGTGCTGCCGGCTACAGTTGGACCTGCGGGAACTGCTCAAGCGGGGCAACGGCCTGTTCGGCTCGGCGGAACAGACCGGCTCCCTGGGTGTGGTCACCATCAACTGCGCCCGCCTGGGCTTCACCCATCGGGGCGACGAAGCCGGTCTGCTGGCCCGACTGGACCGGCTACTGGAACTGGCCCGCAACAGTCTGGAGATCAAGCGCAAGGTCATCGCCCGGCACATGGAGGACGGGCTGTTCCCCTACACCCGGCGCTACTTGGGGACACTGCGCAATCATTTCTCCACCATCGGCGTCAACGGCATCAACGAGATGATCCGCAACTTCACCGATGATGCCGAGGACATCACCACCGGTTCCGGTCACGCCATGGCCCTGCGCCTGCTGGATCATGTCCGCGCCCGGATGCTGGAATTCCAGGAAGAGACCGGCAACATGTACAACCTGGAGGCGACCCCGGCCGAGGGCACCACCTACCGCTTTGCCCGCGAGGATCAAAAGCGCTATCCGGGCATCATCCAGTCCGGCACCCCGGATGCCCCCTACTACACCAACAGCTCCCAGCTGCCGGTGGGTTTCACCGCCGATCCCTTCGAGGCCCTGTCCCGCCAGGAAGCACTGCAGACCCGCTACACCGGCGGCACCGTACTGCATCTTTACATGGGCGAGCAGATCTCCTCCCCGGAGGCCTGCAAGCGCCTGGTGCGCCGGGCCCTGGAAAACTTCCGCCAGCCCTACATCACGATCACACCGATCTTTTCCATCTGCCCCAAGCACGGCTACATCGCCGGTGAGCACACTTTCTGTCCGCATTGCGACCAGGAAATCATCGCCCGCAAGCAGGCCCAGCCCGCTGCCGTGGCCTGAGTCAGTCGCCTTCTCCAACCCTTCCCAAGGACACCAAATCATGAAAACGAACCACCACGCTCCTGCCGAGGCCACCCTGAGCGACGAAGAGCGCACTCCCTGCGAGGTCTGGACCCGGGTCATGGGCTATCACCGCCCGGTGTCCGCCTTCAACAAGGGCAAGCAGTCGGAACACGCGCAGCGCCGCTACTTCGAGGAACCCGGCGTCACGAGCCATGCAAACCGCTGAATGTACCGTGACGGCCACGGCGGCCGAATCGCTGCGGGTGGGGGGAATGACTCCCCTCACCACCATCGACTATCCCGGTGAGCTGGCGGCCGTGATCTTCTGCCAGGGCTGTCCCTGGCGCTGCGGGTATTGCCACAATGCCCGGCTACAGCCCACACGGACGGATGCCCCGGTGGGCTGGGACCAGGTGACGGCATTTCTGTCCCGGCGCCGCGGGCTGCTGGATGCCGTGGTGTTCAGCGGCGGTGAGCCCACCCTGCAGGGCGGGCTGGCACGGGCCATGGTCCAGGTGCGAAAAATGGGCTTCAAGGTGGGGTTGCACACCGCCGGCGTCTATCCCGAGCGCCTGACCCGGGTGCTGCCCTTCACCGATTGGGTGGGCCTGGACATCAAGGCCCTGCCCGAAGACTATCCGGCGATCACGGGTGTGCCGGGTTCCGGCGAGGCCGCCTGGGACAGCCTGTACCGGGTGCTGGCCACCAACGTGGCCCTGGAGGTGCGCACCACCGTGGTGCCTGAACTGGAAGCACAACTGCCCGCCCTGCAATCCCGCCTGGCCCGGGCCGGGGTCCGACGGCACCAGCTGCAGACCGCCAGGACCCCATCCATCGTTTGAGCATGAACTGGAATCGGTCTCGAACGTGCTAACCTTGCGAGTGGGATACTCCAAGCCAGGCCCCCACCGCATCATGACTCTCAAACGCTACATCATCCTGCTGCTGGGTTCGGGCCTGTTGCTGCTGCTGGCCATCCAGTGGTGGCTTACCTATCAGGCCGCGGAAGCGATGTCCCTGCGCCTGCAGACCCGCCTGGCGGAAGAAGTGAGCATTGACATCCTCCCCTCCCTCTCGCTGATACTCGCCGCCCGAGGGCGGAAACGAAGG
>NZ_JAJNQM010000049.1:0-25887 GCF_022227785.1 Ectothiorhodospira lacustris
GTGGTGCCTCCGACATTGCCAGAGGCTCGCGGTCAGGCGGTGGTGCTGCGGGGCTTTCCGGCCCGGCGGGCGATAAGGTTACTCTGACGGAGACTGCCCGCCGCCTGAGTACGCTGGAACAGGATGCCAAGGCACAGCCCGCCGTCGACCAGGAAAAGGTAGCCGCCATCCGCCTGGCCATCCAGGAAGGACGCTATGAGGTCAACGCCGAATCCGTGGCCAATAATATCCTCAAGACCGAAGACCTGTTTTAGCCATGAACATGCGCTCGTTTCCGGAGCAACTGGAACAGATTCTGACCCACTCGGTGCGGGAGGCCTCGTCGCTGGAGCATGCCCTGCAACTGGAAGGGCAGGCCCTGAGCGCAAGGGACCTCGATACCCTCAATCTGGCCATCGCCGAAAAGCAGCGGCAGGTTGAGCGGCTGGAGCAGCTCACCCGGGAGCAGGGCGCCCTGCTCAAACGGGAAGGCTATGAGAACAACGCCCAGGGCATGGCATGCTGTCTACGTGACTGGGATACTGAACGCATTCTGAGCCCGGTCTGGGATCGCTTGGTGGACATCATAGCGAGATGCCGTCAGCTCAATCTCACCAATGGCGGCGTGGTGGAAACCAAGCGCCGGCACGTAGAGCAAGCGCTACACATCCTGCGAGGCGAAGACGCCCGTACTGAACTGTACGGCCCTCGCGGGCGGACCACCTCTTCCGGGGCAAATTCCCGCACCATCACCAAAGCCTGACCCCTCCCCCCCCGGCCGACGCCGATAAATCCTGCATGCACCCGCACTAAAGACTGTTTCTTTCTCAGACTGTGCTAGCCTCAGTATAGGCTCCAGAGAAAGTCATCCGTCTGGAGGTCAAAGAGCGCGGAGAACCCGGCCATGAACCAGCCCACCAATCAGACGCAGACGACCGTGCGTACCCCTCCGCCGGGACACCCGGGTGACCGTATCTTGAGGCAGGAACGCATCAATGCCCTGCTCAGAGATCTGGAGGCCCGCCGCGCCTCCATCAGCATCCGTTTCGGCCAGGATCAGGAATTCTTCCACAGCACCCTGAATCGCATGGACCCATCCCGCGGATGGCTGTTCCTGAGCGAGTTGAGTCCTTATCAGGGTAATTTACGCATGGCGGCCGGGCAGCAGGTCCATGTGTACGCGGTACTCAACGCATCCTGCCTGCACTTCCGTGCGGAAGTCCTTCACTCCGGAGAGCACGATGGCGAAGCCTTCTACGTCGTCTCCATGCCGGCCGAACTGGACAGCGAGCAGAAACGCGCGCATTTCCGTGCCCCGGTGGATGATGCCCTCGGTACGCCTGTGACCCTGGTAGACAGGGACGGGCGTCACTTCAACGGCAACCTCGCGGACATATCGCTGGGGGGACTTCGCGCCGCTTTCCCGATCAAAACCCCTATCCATGCCAGAGACCTGCTGACACTCAGCAAACTCGTCCTCTCCGGCAACGAGCCTATTGAATGCGGCATTCAGATACGCTTTGCGTCCGACGATAGGGAAACCGGTGAAAGACTGATCGGCGGGCGTTTTTATGACCTTTCACAGACGGATGAACAGACGCTGCTGAGGGCCTTGCTGCTCATGGAGCGCGAGAGGGTTCACCAGAATGGAGCCGGCCACAAAGGGCTCTATCCTCCCGGGCAATAGCAGCCGAATAACGGGAGCCTCATGGACTCGGAGGCCGAATCCGGGGAAGGATAAAGCTGAAGGATAGTGGCTCAAGAAAAGGGCGGCCAAGGGGCTGGAGACCGAATCAACCCGCAACCTGCCCTGGGATCAATTCAATTTAGAACGCCTTAAAAAAGGAAGGTAGAGGAGCCTGAAAACTCGTGTGGCGTCGGCCTCTGCAAAGTCACGATGCGCACACTTCCAGAGTCTTTCAAGCTACCTCTACCTGCACTGCTAATACAGCGACTGCCAAGACCTTCTTAGTAGAAGGGTCTCCACAGGAACACCAGGAAGTGCGCAGCAGCAGCGATCACCATGAACACGGTGAAGGTGGTCTTGAACTGCTCGTGGAATTCCTTGGCTTGTTCTTCGCTCAGGCCCGAGATGCTATTGTCATTCATGGTCTATTCTCTCCGTTACTCAGAAGCTTCAACGGCGCTGGCGTCGAAGGTCAGCGGGTTGTAGTTGTCGTTGGCATACACAAAGGCGTGCACGGCCAGAGCCACGACGAGAACAGCCATCAGAATGGGCATCAGCCAGGTGCCGGGGTTAACCACCAGCCACAGCTTCCAATCGTCTCTGGGGTTGCTCGGCTTGCTCGGTCTGTATTCACTCATTGATATTGCCCTCTTGGTTTATAACCTTGACCATCACGGATGGCCAGGATGTTTGCAACCACCGCCAACATAAAACGGTTAAGGTTGTCTCAAAGTGCTCTTAAATCATTCGGTCTTCATGCCCTGTTCTTTACTTTATAAAGCACTTGGACCGAAAGCTCCCTGATCGGGTTTTATATTCTGCAACCCCAGCCGAAGGATAATCAAAGGCGTCGGATACCGTTGCAGCATGGTTGTAAGTCTACGTTGACAGGCCTAAATGTCAAGGCAACCTACCAACCCCGAAAACCCCGTCCACAAGCCCGAAAAAACTCATTATTACCATTTAAAAACATGAAGTTACATAATCGTAAATCTAACTTCCAGAGGGCTGCCGATAACACGGGGCGGGTCTTTTACTGACGCAGATCAGTTTCTCGAAGAAGGGCTGTTCGACGACATCAACGCACCTCTGCCACGCAGTTTTCAGCACGACATGCAAAGCCCCCGGGGATGGTTCTGCAAGCTTCTGGAAGCCTCTCTCAGACTCCATCAGAAGCATGGCCAGGGGAGAACATTGACAGCGCAGAACCGGGGCTTGCACGGCGCACGCATTAAAGCCGGGGAAAACTCACCATTCCTTCGCCTGAAAGCTCAAGCAACCATGCGCATCCATACAAAATTTGGCGACAAAAAAAACGGCCGGCGATAACTCGCCGGCCGTTTTTATAATTACACTGAAGCGCTGATTAAGGAATCAGCGACTCAGGCAGCTTCCTCAGCCTGCACAGCGGTCACATCGCCGCGCAGCGGGTTGTAGCTGTCGTTGGCATACACGAAAGCGTGCACAGCCAGGGCCACCACCAGAACAGCCATCAGGATCGGCATCAGCCAAGTGCCGGGGTTGACCACCAGCCACAGCTTCCAGTCGTCGGAAGGATTGCTCGGCCGCTTTGCTCTGTATTCGCTCATTGGAATCACCCTGTCAATTATTTTCGAACTGAAGCTCAGTCAAAGTCGCACGGGATGACCGTGCAGTGGTGCCGTTCTTAGTAGAACGGTCTCCACACGTAGACGAGGAAGTGAGCAGCAGCGGCAAGCGCCATGAACACGGTGAAGGTGGTCTTGAACTGCTCGTGGAATTCCTTGGCCTGCTCTTCGGTAAGACCGGAAATGCTCTGCACGTATTCGTCGGACATTCAAAGACCCTCCATAGGGTTTGCTGTGACTACTCGAATTCATCGACTCCAGCAGCGGTATTCGCTTCGTTGCCCTGAATTCGGGCTTCAATCCCCTGCCTTGAGTCTGGCTGTAAGTCTACGCTGACACGTTTCCGTGTCAACGGGGGAGAACATACTTTCGAGGCGAATGCGGCACTGCTGTTGACCGGGGTCAAGTTTTTCATCCCGCCCTCCTTCTTCCCCGGCCAAACACCGGGGAAGAAGGGCTTTCAGACGGTCGGGAAGTCAGTCATGCCGAACTTGCCCTGCGGGCCGGCAGCAGGTGGTTCTTCCCTGGCACGCAGCAATGGGATCATCACCACCAGTACAGCCAGCAGCAGGACAATCTCCAGGTAGTACACCGCCAGATATCCGGTGGCCGGCGCGGTCAAGGCCTCTCCCAGCCAGCCACTGCCGGTTATCCAGCCCACAATGTCGCGAATGGCACCGCCCAGGAAGATGGCACCCCCGGCGGCGGTCGCCTGCACCGCGCCCCAGGCACCCACAGCCATGCCGCTCTGCTCATTTTGGGCAAAACCCATCATTGCCAACAGGGTGGACACCGCAAACAGGCCGCCACCAAAACCGATCAGGAAAGCGCCGCAACGAAAGACGATGGTGGAATCCATCGGCACCGCGATCACGACCACGATGAAGGCCAGGACCCCGACACCAGCCCCCGTGGCGGCAATCCGGTAGCAGTTGGCGCCACGGGTCAGCAGTCTTGCCGCCAGGGCAAAGGCAATCAACATACCCGTGGCCCAGGTGGCGGTCAGTGTGGTGGTGGCTGCCACCGACATGCCCAGAATTTCACCACCATAGGGTTCCAGCAGGATGTCCTGCATATTGAATCCGGCGGTTCCCAGGGCGATCACCACCAGCAAGCGACGAATATGGCCGATGCCGCTGAAGGATCGCCAGGCTTCCATGAAGGGGACACTTGGTTCGTGCCGGGCCTTGGCACGCTGCTGATTGATCGCCTCCTGCTTCCACAGGGCCGCCAGGTTCAGCAGGATGGTCAGTACGGCCACCCCCTGCAGCACCTCGATCAGTCGTCCTGGCGTGTAGTCGGTCAGCACGAAACCAAAGATGGAGGACGCAAGCACCATGCCCAGCAACAGCACCACGTACAGCAGGGCCACGACACGAGGACGCTGTTCGGGAGCGGCCAGATCCGTGGCCAGGGCCAGGCCCGCGGTCTGGGTCATGTGCATGCCCGCCCCCACCAGCAGGAAGGCAATGGCAGCCGCCAGCGGGCCGAGAAAGGCCGGCCCGCTACCGTCCGACAGCACCAACAGAGCAAAGGGCATGATGGCCAGACCACTGAACTGCAGCAGCGTCCCCATCCATAGGTAGGGTACCCGCCGCCAGCCGAAGGCGGACCGGTGATTGTCCGATCGATGCCCCATCAGTGCCCGCAAGGGGGCAAACAGCAGGGGCAGCGACACCATCAGGGCCACGATCCAGGCCGAGACCCCCTGCTCCACCACCATGACCCGGTTCAGGGTCCCGGTAAGCAGGACCATGGACATGGCCACGGCCACCTGAAACAGCGCCAGGCGCAACAATCGCGGCAGCGGCAAATCCTTGGTGGCCGCATCGGCAAACGGCAGGATCTTGGTACCGAACCGGCCGAGCAGTCCCATGAAAGCACCGGATACACCCTTGCTCATCGCCAGGACTCCCCGCGGCCGGAATGAACGGATACGTTAGCACTCATCAGTCAAATCCCAGGAAATCGAAGATTTCGCGATCTTTCATCGGCTTGGCCCGCTGGGATTCCACTCCGTCCAGCAGGGATTGCGCCAGGCGCATGTATTCGTCCTGGGCGATCTTGAGCTCATCCTCAGGCGGCATCTCGAACACGGTGGATTTCTTCAGGCGACTGCGGCGGATCACATCCAGCAGGGGGAAATGGGCCAGACGCTGGAGGCCCACGGCCTCGTTGAAGCGGTCGATCTCATCGGTGTTCACACTGCGGTTGGCAATGACACCGCCGATGCGTACCTGATAGTTCTTGGCCTTGGCCTCAATGGCGGCGGCGATGCGGTTCAGGGCAAAAATGGAGTCAAAGTCATTGGCCGTCACGACGAGAGCCTGATGGGCATGCTGCAGTGGCGCGGCAAACCCGCCACAGACCACGTCGCCCAGCACATCGAACACCACCACGTCAGTGTCTTCCAGCAGATGATGCTGTTTGAGTAGCTTCACTGTCTGACCCACCACGTATCCACCGCAGCCGGTACCCGCCGGCGGACCGCCCGCCTCCACGCACAGGACACCGTTGTAGCCTTCAAAGACGAAGTCCTCAGGGCGCAGCTCTTCCTCATGGAAGTTCACTGACTCCAGCACATCGATGACTGTAGGCACCATGCGCTTGGTGAGCGTGAAGGTGGAGTCGTGCTTGGGGTCACACCCAATCTGCAACACCCGTTTGCCAAGCCGGGAAAAGGCGGCCGACAGGTTGGAAGACGTTGTGCTCTTGCCGATGCCGCCCTTGCCGTAGATGGCAAACACGCGCGCCGAACCGATGTCCAGATTAGGGTCCATGGCAACCTGGACACTGCCCTCGCCATCAGGCGGCATGGGGCAGTCGTTATTGCAAGTGGAATTCACGCATTAGCCTCCTCGGAAATGCCTTCGACGCGATCATCTAATAAATTCCGCCGAAGTAACGCGACGTGGAAAACGGGAAAAAAGGGCCTGCCGGCCATCCCGGGCCGGGACCACTACGGCAAAAACCTGCCCCGGGACGGGTTTTGTTCAACCGCCCAGCTTGCGGTGGTACCAGAGGTTTCTGGCCTCGTTGTAGAACAGCCAGATAATCCCTGCATAGACCATGATATCAGCGATATAGAATACCAGGGCGCGACCTTCATCACCGCCGGTCCCCATGAAGCTCTTCATGCCCATGCCCAGGCTCAGACCAGCGAAGAACAGTACCACCGACATGATGCGATGGCGCTGAACCCGATCGGTAAAAGCCAGGTATTCCTGCTCACCACGCAGCCATTCCTCGTCCACTTCCGGCTCCTGCTGCTCCACCGGGGTCCGGGTCTGAGCCTCTGCCGGCTCTTCGGAGGCGGTCTGCTGCCAGGCCTGGGACTCGGTGGACTCCAGGGCGGCGATGGGTGCACCGCAGCCCGGACAGGTAGGTGCCTTGTCCGAGACCTGACGTCCGCATTCAGGACAGTCTATCAATGCCATTTCTGATCCCCTGTAGAATTGATTGCCATGTACTCAGGCCGCCGGGCAAACCGGCTGCGCGTTCAGACCCGAGCCAGATGGCGTAGCCAGCCATAATACTAGGCGATCTGCAACGGGTGAATAGGTACAGGGCCGCAAGTGGCTTTACCGGTGTGACACAGGTCATTGGCAGGGCAATCAGCAGGAGGGGAGCAGGAACCATGAATCAGGACAACAGGGTATCCACCGGACTGAACGGCCTTGATGCCGTTATCGACAGTCTTCGTATCGGCGACAACGTGGTCTGGCGCGTGGACCACATGGATGACTACCGGCGCTTCATCGGCCCCTTTCTGGCTGCAGCCCGGGAACGGCAACGCGCCATCATCTACCTGCGCTTTGGCCGCCATGCCCCCCTCGTGGAACCGGGGCCGGATGTCCACATCGTCCATCTGGATGCCCTATGCGGCTTTGAGGCCTTTACCTGTCATGTCTACCAGTTGATCACCGACCATGGACGCGGCGCCTTTTATGTCTTCGACTGCCTGTCCGACCTGCTCTCGGCCTGGGCCACGGACCTGATGGTGGGCAATTTTTTCCAGGTGGTCTGCCCCTATCTATATGAACTGGACACGGTGGCCTACTTCGGCCTTCTGCGACATCGCCACTCCCATCACACCGTGGCCCGCATCCGGCAGACCACCCAGGTCCTGATCGACGTGCGGCGCACCCCTGAGGAATGCCACATCCAGCCGGTCAAGGTCTGGAAACGCCATTCACCCACCATGTTCCTGCCCCATCGCCAGAAGGGCGATCAGTTTCCCCCGGTGATCGACAGCAGTGACGCCACCCGGGTACAGACTGCCCTGGAACAGGACCACAGCCAGGGGCCGCAACGCCAGTTGGATTACTGGAACGCCCTGTTCCTGGAGGCGGCAGAACAGCTGCGTCGCCCCGATGACGAGGCGGGCCGGACCGCCCAGGTGGAACGCCTGTGCCGGGTCATGCTGGGCCGGGATGAACGCATCCTGGCGATGTCCCGCCGTTATTTCAGTCTGGAGGACCTCATGTCCATCCGTGCCCGCATGATCGGTAGCGGCCATATCGGCGGCAAGGCGGCGGGGATGCTCCTGGCCCGGCAGATCCTGCGTCGGGAAGATCCCAAGACCTGGGAACGGCACCTGGAACCCCATGACTCCTTCTTTCTGGGGACCGACGTCTACTACTCCTTTCTGGTACACAACGGCTGGTGGCCCAGAATCATGCGCCAGCGCACGCCGGACGGTTATTACAGCGAGGGGCAGGCCCTGCACGAGCGGATGCTTCATGGCCGCCTGCCCGATGAGATCCGCGAGGAGTTGGCCAGGATGCTGGACTACTTTGGCCAGTATCCCATCCTCGTGCGCTCCAGCAGTCTACTGGAAGACGGCTTCGGCAACGCCTTTGCAGGCAAGTACGAAAGCGTCTTCTGTGTCAATCAGGGGACTCCTGAGGAACGGCTGGAGCAACTGGAACAGGCCATCTGCCAGGTCTTTGCCAGCGCCATGAGCGAGGATGCCCTCGTCTACCGCAGCCAGCGGGGACTGGCGGACCTGGAAGAACCCATGGCCCTGCTGCTGCAGCGGGTGAATGGCCGCTATCATGGCCGCCACTACCTGCCGGATGCCGCCGGCGTGGGGGTCTCCCGCAATATCTTCGTCTGGGATCGGGACATGGACCCGGCCGCGGGCATGGTACGCCTGGTCATGGGACTGGGCACGCGGGCTGTGGACCGCAACGATGGCGATCACGCCTGCATCATCGCCCTGGATCACCCTCTCAAACGCCCCTTTGCCCATGCGGACGACGGCCGTTTTTTCCAGCACAAGGTGGACACCCTGGATGTACTGGACAACGAACTGGTCAGCCACCCCCTGCGGGATCTGGTCAACGCGGACATGGATCATGTACTGCAGTGGTGCGCAGAGCCGGATCGGGAGGCCAGCGAGCGTTCCAGGGTCCTGGGTGGGCCGCCGGTGTGGCGACTGACCTTTGCGCCACTCCTGCACAGGACGCCTTTCGTACCCATGATGCAGGGGCTGTTGCAGACACTGGAGTCCATATACGCCCATCCGGTGGACGTGGAGTTCACCGTCCACCTGGGCGAGGACGGCACCCCGTCGTTCAATCTGGTTCAGTGCCGCCCCCTGCAGACCCAGGGAGGGAACCGGCAAATCCGGCTCCCCTCTGCCCCCGATGACGCTTCGATCCTGTTCCGCAACCAGGGGCATTTCATGGGCGGCAGCCTGGATCAGCCCATAGCGCGCATCATCCGCGTGGACGGAGGGCGCTACAGTGCCCTGGACACCCGCCGGAAATATACCGTGGCCCGCCTGGTGGGACAGATCAACCGGCGCATGTCGGACCGGGATGATCAGCCTACCCTGCTGATCGGCCCCGGCCGCTGGGGCACCAGCACCCCGGAACTGGGTGTGCCGATCCGTTTTGCCGACATCAGTCGCATGGCGGTGCTGGTGGAAGTCGCCGAACTGGGTGGAGGAGTGATACCGGATCTTTCCTATGGCTCCCACTTCTTTCAGGATCTGGTGGAATCACGGATTGCCTATGTGGCGCTGATGCCCCGGGAAAAGGATACAGACTATAGACCGGAGTGGCTCGATAGCCTTTCACAGGAAACCATCGCTCCCAATCTGGTGGAAGGATTGGACGATTCGGTGCTGGCAGCCGTCACGATTCATGATGTGCGGGGGCTGGATCTCAGACTGATGGCGGATGTGGTCAGCCAGCAGGTTCTTTGCTGTGTCCTCAGACGCAACGGCATCCCCTGAGCTTCTTGAAAGTAAAAAAAAACCGACCCGCGCTGTTCATGGCGCGGGTCGGTCTTGTGCAACAACGGACAGGGTCGGGAAATCAGATCACGCCCATGGCCACCATGGCACCGGCCACCTTCACGAAGCCGGCGATGTTGGCACCCACCACGTAATTGCCGGGCGCGCCGAATTCTTCGGACGTCTGATGGCAGTTACGGTGGATATCCACCATGATTTCACGCAGACGCTCTTCGGTATGCTCGAAGGTCCAGGAGTCACGGCTGGCGTTCTGCTGCATTTCCAGGGCGCTGGTGGCCACACCCCCTGCATTGGCGGCCTTGCCGGGACCGAAGGCAATGCCGGCTTCGGTGAAGAAGCGGATGGCCTCTGGCGTGGAAGGCATGTTGGCACCTTCCGCCACGGCGATGACACCGTTCTTGATCAGGGTCTTGGCATCGGTGCCGTTGAGCTCGTTCTGGGTGGCGCAGGGCAGTGCCACCTGACAGGGCACAGTCCAGATATTGCCGTCTTCCAGGTACTTGGCACTCTTCTTCTCTTCCGCGTAGGCACTGATGCGGCGACGCTCCACTTCCTTGATCTGCTTGACCAGATCCAGATCGATGCCGTCCTTGTCCACGATCACGCCGTTGGAGTCGGAACAGGCGATGACCTTGGCCCCCAGAGACATGGCCTTCTCCATGGCGTAGATGGCCACGTTGCCGGAACCGGAGACCACGCACGTCTTGCCGTCAAAGGAATCGGAACGCACCTTGAGCATCTCTTCGGTAAAGAAGACGGTGCCGTAGCCGGTGGCTTCCTTGCGGGCGCGACTACCGCCCCAGTTCAGGCCCTTGCCGGTGAACACGCCGGACTCATAGCGGTTGGTGATGCGCTTGTACTGACCGAACAGATACCCGATCTCGCGCTGCCCCACACCGATGTCACCAGCCGGTACATCGGTGTATTCGCCCAAATGACGGTACAGTTCGGTCATCATGCTCTGGCAGAAGCGCATGATCTCACCGTCGGAACGACCCTTGGGATCGAAGTCGCTGCCGCCCTTGCCGCCGCCGATGGGCATACCGGTGAGGGCGTTCTTGAAGATCTGCTCAAAGCCCAGGAACTTGATGATGCCCAGGTAGACGGAAGGGTGGAAACGAATGCCACCCTTGTAGGGACCCAGGGCGCTGTTGAACTGAACGCGGAAACCGCGGTTGATCTGGGTGACACCCTTGTCATCCTGCCACGGCACCCGGAAGATGATCTGCCGCTCCGGCTCACAGATCAGCTGGATGATCTTGCGATCGGCAAATTCCGGATACTTGACCAGGACCGGCCCCAGGGATTCCAGCACTTCGCGAACTGCCTGATGGAACTCCGTTTCCCCCGGGTTTCTACGCAAGACTTCCTGATAAATGGGTTCCAGCTTTTCGTCGAGACCTGCCGCCATATTTCATTTCTCCAGCACAGCGAACCCGACCAGGGGACAGAGCACGGTGTGCAATTGGTGTTTGAAAAGGACCGCTCCCGGTCGCCAGGAGCGACCGGGGCACGGGACTAGAAAATCAGCGCTTCAGCGATGAAAATCCCCTGCACTTTCAGGCTGATAAAGGATTTCATCGATACGGACCTTGATGACCCCGCCACCGGGCCTGGGCCACTCGATCTGGTCTCCCACGGACAAACCCAGCAATGCACTGCCCACGGGGGCAAGGATGGACACCCTGTCCGGCTGCCCGGTGCTGTCCTTGGGGTAGACCAACGTCATGCAGAAGGTCTCGCCGGTACCGTCCATGACAAAGCGCACGGTGGAGTTCATGGTCACCACCGTCGGCGGGATCTGTCCCGGATCGACCACCTCGGCACGGTCCAGCTCGGCCTGCAAGGCGGCCTTACCGGGGAAGGCGTTTTCTGAAATCGACGCCAGCAGGCTGTCCAGCCTGTCGAAATCCTGTGAAGACAGGACGATATTGGGTTTGCTATTCACGCTGATGAACTCTGAACATCCCTAGATTAGAGGACGGGGCATTCTAGCCCGAAATCTCGTATTTTTCGCCCCCTCGCCTCAGGGAGTGCCTGAAGCGGGGGCAACCTTCGCTACGTCAATCCGATTACGGCCGCTGGTCTTGGCCCGATACAGGGCCTCATCCGCCCGTTGCAGGGCATGATCCGGCAGGATATCCCGCGATGACAGGCAGGTAATGCCGATACTCACCGTGATGGAAATTTCCAGATCCTCAGTGCGAACAGGGATCCGGGCAATGCGTTTCCTGAGTCGCTCCGCCAGAGCGATGGCGTCCTGGAGATCGGTATCCGGCAGCAGCACGGCAAACTCTTCTCCCCCCATACGACCCGCAAAGTCACTTTTACGCAGACAATATCGAACCAGTGACGCGAAATGCCGGAGAACCGTATCGCCGGTAGAATGGCCATGGGTATCGTTCACATGCTTGAAATGATCCAGGTCCAGCATCATCACCGCGGCCTGGTGATCAGGATTACGGTCCATACGCAGGATTTCATCCTGCATACGATCGAGAAAATGACGCCGATTGGAAAGCCCGGTGAGATGATCAGTGGTCGCCATCTCCCTGAGTTCCTGCTCCATTCGCTTGCGATCCGTAATATCGGAAATGGTCCCGACCATGCGCAGAGGGCTACCCTTCGAATCACGTCGCACCACCAGGCCACGGGCCAGAATCCACCGCCAGCCACCGTCCTTGCCGCGCACACGGTGCTCGGTCTCGTAATGAGGTGAGTTGCCTTCCAGATGTCGATCCAGAAGTTCCCGCGCATGGTGCAGATCATCCGGATGCACACGCCGGAACCAGTCCTTTGCCCGGGAACAGGCAAATTCATGGTCTGCATACCCCAGCATCTCACCACAGCGACGGGACTGAATCAGGGTATCGGCCTGCACGTTCCAGTCAAAAACAGCATCGCCGGCCGCCTCCAGAGCAAAATGCCAGCGCTCCGCACTCTCCTCCAAAGTTTGCAGATTTTGGGTACGCTCAATGGCAATAGCGGCAAGGTTTGCAAATTCGCGCATTGAGCGGATTTCACTTTCAGAGGGGGTATGGATTCGGCGGTGAAACAGATTGAAGCTGCCCAGCACATCCCCTTGCGATGACAGGACAGGGACCGACCAGCAGGAAGCCAACCCCCGCGCCAAGGCCAGGTCCCTGTAATCGGCCCAACGGGGGTCGGACTGGATGTCGGCCGATATGATGACCTGCCGCTTGTTTATCAAGAGAGCCCCCGGCCCCAAAATATCCTTCCCGGATTGTTCTGAAACCGCCTGCTGGAAATCCGCGTCAAGGCTTGGTGCCGCGCCCGGCACCAGCCTGTGCCGCCCTTCATCCACCAGGGTGATGTCGCACAGGACCTCGGGATCCTCAAGTTCCACGCTCCTCGCCAGGGAATCCAGTATCACCGATAGCTCGGCGCCGCCTGCCAGCAGGGAGAGCACCCGGTTCCTGCCCGCCTCGCGCTGCTCGTGTCGTTTGCGGTCCGTAATATCCGTCAGCGCGCCCTCGAAGCGCACCATATTGCCGCGAGGATCATATTCGATACTGCTGTGATCCTCGATCCAGAGGGTCTTGCCGGTGCCGGTGACAATTCGATACTGTTGGCGAAACTGTTTGTGTTTGCGGCGTATATGTCGCCCCATCTCGGCGATCAGGCGCTCACGATCATCAGGGTGGACCAGTTGGATGAACAGTTTCTCACCCGACATCATCTCGGCCGCTGAATAACCCCAGCGCGACACATTGGCAGAGATGTAGTCCACCGGCCACCCGGGCTCCGCCAGCCAGCGGCAGAGTATCACCGCGCTGGACTCCACCACCCTGTTGGCAGCCTTGAGTACCGCCATGGCCTGCAAACGCTCCATCGCTACGGAGAGGTCGTGAACCATCTCCCGCAGTAAGAAAACCGTCTTGGCGGTGAAGGCATGGCTCTCCGTACTGAAAAGATTCAACGTCCCGGTGACCGTGTCTCCGGAAGTAATGGCAAACCCGGCCAGTGAGCGCATCCCCGCCGCAAATGCCTCTGCCGCGCCATGAGCCTCCCCTTCCTCCGGTGAAAGCTCATTAACCACCATGTACGGCACATTGTCCCGTCCACTGTCCTCACCCTTGCGCAGCCATTCAGCCGAACATTTGTGAGGCTCGATATCCCCCACGTCATCACCGCAGAGGGCAAACAGACGTAATTTCCTGTTATCCCCGCCCTCCCAAACCCCTATCCAGGCGGCACTGAACATGCCCTGCTGCACCAGGATGCTGCAGAAGGTGTTAACGAGTGTCTTGCAGTCATGACTACGAACAATGGCCTGATTCACCCGAATCGTCATGTCCTGCAGATGCTGCAGCCGCTTCTGCGCGTACAGATCAGCGCCATCCTGACCGATATCCCGGAGAACGACGAAATAGGCCCAAGGCCTGCCATCATCACGACGCACGGCACGCACGCTCACGGATGCCCGGACGACCTCGCCATCGGCACGAATGAACGCCTTGTCACAGGAAAATCGCTCGCAATCCCCTGTCGCCAAAAGGGAAAAATGCTGCTGATCATTATCATGATCCTTGTTCGGGGAGACCGCTTGCCAGGTCATCCCCAATAGCTGCTCCCGAGAATATCCCAGTATTTCAAGCAGCCGATCATTCACACCGGTCCATTGGCATTCATCCGGGGACAGCGTGGCGAGGGCAAGAAAGTGAAGGCTGTAAAAGCAATCCAGTAACGGACTACCGACCAACTCGGGCACCCGGGCCTCAGGGCGTTCCGCCAGAGTGACGGTGAAGCCTGCCGACGCCTCAGTGGTTTTGCGGGGATCACGGGCTACATGCACATCCGCGTGGAACAAACGGCCCTGCCGGCTCCTGAACAGCAGATCCTCCCCAAGCACACTGCCATCGCGTTCAGCCCGCTCCATGAGCGCTTCCAGCGGGGCGCCCCCTTCGGGAGGAGACAACTGGAAATCCTTCAGTTGGGGCAAGGGCATCCGGCAAGCAGACCCATTCTCTCCCCATAACAGGGTCAGGGCTGACGCGTTACCCCGGAGAATACCCCCACGGCCATCCACCTGCAGTTCGGCAATGGAGGATTCGAGCCACCCCCCCTCGCCCGCGACCGCAGATACGGCTGATTCTCCTGCCTTCCGGGGCGTAAGCCTATCTGTGGGCGGGGACATGCCATGTTCCTCAAGCTTCGCGACCGTGCGGGAAAACGTATTGCCTATCCCACAATAATGTAGCAGAAACCGGGCTGATCACAGTTCGGCCATGAAAGAATCCCGAGGCCGGAAAGATTTTACGAGACGCAGACGCGAAAAAGGCCCCTTAAAGGGGCCTTTTTGCTTTTTACCTTTTACAACATCCCGGCGCTTTAAAGCATCAGGATAGTGCCAGAATTTGGCGTCCCCACGGGGATTCGAACCCCGGTCGCCGCCGTGAAAGGGCGGTGTCCTAGGCCTCTAGACGATGGGGACTAGGAAAAAAAATTATAGCAGAACAGATGAAAATAAGAAACTTTTATTTCACACTGACTGCCTTACATCTAAACTCTTTACTGCTACCCTTCCTGTTTCTGCTCAGTCAGCACCACCGTGACCAACCCGGTGAAAACCGTCAATACGCCCAAGGGCACCAGAGACAGAAAGTACTTTGCAAGCTCGTCGGCCCCGCTAAACATCGAACCGAAACCGACGATCATGCCCACCAGCGTTAGCAGCGCACCGACAACCACCGAGTATCTACCTATTCGATGCATGCCGTATCACTACCCCGCCGGCGGCGGAGACTTGGTGGAGCCAGGCGGGATCGAACCGCCGACCTCTTGCATGCCATGCAAGCGCTCTCCCAGCTGAGCTATGGCCCCGAAAGCTTTATGACCGTTTCGATGCTGCCGTTTCGGTCATGCCCTTCAGAAGCTGCGTACTATACGGATCCTTCAGGATGCCGTCAACAGTTTTTTTAAACTTTTTTCGACGCTATCCATTCCGCAGCTTGCTGAATCCTCGACAGGGTCCGCTCACGCCCGATCAGCGTTAAGGTCTGATCAATGGACGGCGATACGGACCCGCCGGTGACAGCCACGCGAAGCGGCTGGGCAACCTTGCCCAATTTTACCTGTAGCCTTTCTGAAACACCAGTTACGGATTCGTGGACCTGTTCGGGGGTCCACTCTCCCAGGGCGCCCAGCGCGGCGTGCAGGGCCTGAAGTACCGGCAGGGCATCGGGGGTCAGGTTCTTGTGCGCTGCTTTTTCATCGTATACATCGAAGTCTTTGAAGAAGTACACGCTCTGATCGGCCATCTCCACCAGAGTCTTGGCGCGATCACGCAGGACTTCCACCACGTCACGCAGGGGCGGCGGCGTTGAAGGGTCCACGTCACGCTGCCCCATGTGCCAGGACAGCTGCCGGGCCACGTAGTCGGGGGTCTGGGTCTTGATGTAGTGCTGATTCAGCCAGAGGAGTTTTTCCGGATTGATGGCCGAGGCAGAGTGATTCACGTCGGCAATGTCGAACAGCTCGATCAGCTCGTCCAGACTGAAAATTTCCTGATCACCATGGGACCACCCCAGTCGCACCAGGTAGTTGAGCAGCGCCTGGGGCAGATAGCCGTCATCCCGGTACTGCATCACGCTCACCGCACCATGGCGCTTGGACAGCTTGGTGCCGTCAGGGCCGAGAATCATGGGCAGATGGGCATAGCGGGGCGGTTCCACGCCCAGGGCCTTGAGGATGTTGATCTGCCGCGGGGTGTTGTTCAGGTGATCGTCACCGCGGATCACGTGGGTAATCTGCATGTCCCAGTCGTCCACCACCACGGTGAGGTTGTAGGTGGGGGTGCCGTCGGAACGGGCGATGATCAGATCGTCCAGCTCGGTGTTCTGGAAGGTGACGCGACCACGCACCATGTCGTCCACCACGGTGATGCCCTCGGTGGGGTTGCGGAAGCGGATGACCGGACTGACACCCTCCCGGGGTTCGGTGCGCAGGCGACAGCGACCGTCATACCGCGGCTTGGCCTTGATGGCCATCTGCTGATCGCGCATCACATCCAGTTCTTCCTTGGTGCAGTAGCAGTAATAGGCATGGCCGGTATCCAGCAGCTGCTGGATCACTTCCTTGTAGCGGTCAAAACGCTGGGTCTGGTAGAACGGGCCTTCGTCATATTCCAGGCCCAGCCAGTTCATCCCCTCCAGAATCGCATTCACCGATTCGGCGTTGGAGCGCGCCAGATCCGTATCCTCGATGCGCAGGACGAAGTCGCCGCCGTGCTTGCGGGCATACAGCCAGGAGAACAGCGCCGTGCGGGCACCGCCGATATGGAGGTAACCGGTCGGACTGGGAGCGAATCGGGTGCGAACTTTCATGGAGTCACTCAGGCTTACGTGGATTGGAAGCGGCATAGAGTAGCAGAGGACTTGCAGGGGTTCACCCGCCGACGGCTGCCGGGGCATGGATCAGTGCAAGGCCAACACCACGGCAAGCAGCACCCCGACTTCGACCAGCTCGATCAGACCGCCGGCCGTATCACCGGTGGTGCCGCCAAGACGGTGTACCATCCAGACCCGCCCGAGCAGGAAGACCAGGGCCGCGCCCGCCAGGGCCCAGAGTCCGGCCATGCCACCCAGGATGACGACGGCCAGCGCCACCAACGCCGTGACCAGCCATGCCCCCCGTCGCGGCAGATGCCGGGCCAACAGGGTGGCCATGCCGGCGGAACGGACATACTCGGTCATCAGGAACAGGGGCAAAATCGCGGCGCGTCCCAGCAGGGGCGCCAGGATCAGGGCCATCCAGCCACCCGGCAGTGCCAACAACTCGAACACGGCGGCGAATTTCACCAGCACCAACAGGACCAGGGCCGTGACGCCGGCGGGGCCGCAACGGGGGTCCTTCATGATCTCCAGGGTCCGTTCCCGGTCCCCCAGGCCACCGATCCAGGCATCCGCGGTATCCGCCAGACCGTCCATGTGCAAAAGCCCGGTCAGCAGGACCCAGGCCGTGACGATCAGCGCCGCCGCCAGAACGCCCTCCCCCAGCACCCAGGCCAGCGCGGCTAGGGCCAACCCCATGAGCAGGCCCACCGTGGGATAGTGCAGCATGGAACGCCCCACTTCTTCGTCGGTGGGCGAGTTCCAGCTTACGGGAAAGCGGGTCAGAAAACGCAGCGCTACCAGGAAAGGTTTCATGCCCTCGCCTCTTGGGCCGTTGATGATCCGTGGTTGTTACCCAGGGCACTGACCCGGCTGAACCGCCCCGCCCCGCCGGCTGGCGTGATGCGATAGAGACAGGCGTGGGGCACCTCCAGGCGCAGCAGATCCGACAGGGGGCGCTGCTGCACATGAAGCAGGATCAGACGGATCACCCCACCATGGGTCACCAGCAACACCCGCTCTCCCATCGGATTTGTACACACCCGGTGCCAGGCCGCCAGCACCCGATCCCGGAAATCGACCAACGGTTCGGCCCCCGGGGGGATATGGTTGAGCGGATCCGCCCAGAAACGGCCCAGGGCATCCGGGTCCGTCTCCATCAGTTCCGCCGCCGTGCGCCCTTCCCAGGCGCCGAAATGCATCTCCCGCAACTCCGGGTCCAGGCTTAGGGGGACAGAACCGCCCTCGGCCCAATCCCGGGCCGGGATCGCACAGCGCCGCAGGGGCGAGGCGATGATATGGTCCCAGGGACCATGGCGGTCAAACCCCGCCTGCATGTGGGCGCGCCCCTCTGGAGTAAGGTCATCATCCAGACTGCCACGGAAGGCAAAGCCCCCCGTGGTCTGGCCGTGGCGCATGAGATCGATATGCACGGATGGCAATGACACCTTCAGTGCGCCTCCGTCACTTGCGCCTCGGCGAAGGTGGCCATGTGGCAGTGGATATCACAGGCCAGACGCAGCAGAGGCACCGCGGTGGCCGCACCACTGGCCTCGCCCAGGCGCATGCCCAGATCCAGGATCGGATCCGCAGCCAGCGCCTCCAGGATCAGGCGGTGGCCTGGCTCGGCGGAGGTATGGGCAAACAGCATCCAGTCCCTGGCCCCGGGGCAGATGCGTACCGTGGCAAGGGCCGCGGCGGAGCTGATGAACCCATCCACCAGGATGGGCATGCCCATCTGCGCGCAGGCCAGGTAAGCACCGCTCATGGCGGCGATCTCGAAGCCCCCGACCCGGCGCAGGCATTCCACCGGATCCGACAGATTCTCCCCGCCGTGCAGATTCAGGGCACGACGCAACACCTCGATCTTGTGCCGGACACCGTCCTGGTTGAGCCCGGTCCCAGGCCCCGCCAACACATCCGGGTCACGGCCCAGCAGGCCACAGGCCACGGCTGCGGCCGCCGTGGTGTTGCCGATGCCCATTTCCCCGGCCAGGTAGAGCTGAGCACCGGCCAGGCGCGCCCGTTCGGCGCTGTGGCGACCGGCATTCATCGCCTTCGCCAGTTGGTGGGCATCCATGGCAGGCCCCTCGACGAAATTGGCGGTACCCGGCCCAAGACGCACGTCCAGCACATCGGACATGGGCTCCAGTTCCACCACCGTGCCCAGGTTGATTACTTCCAGTTTCGCACCGATGGAGCGTGCCAGGACGCTAATCCCGGCCCCACCGCGGGCAAAGTTCCTGACCATTTCGGCGGTGACGGACTGAGGAAAACGGGAGATGCCTTCCGCTGCCACACCATGATCACCGGCAAAAATCCCCACATGGACCTGGTCCACCCGCGGCTTGTCGGTACTCTGCATGCCCGCCAGCCGGGTAGCCAGGGTTTCCAGGCGCCCCAGGGAACCCAGGGGCTTGGTGAGCTGGGTCTGTCGGTGTTCAGCCTCGCGGCGAGCGGTTTCGTTGATCTCCGCGGCGGGGACCTGCAACCAGGGGGTTTCGTGGTTCAAAGGGATTCTCCTTTCAATAGATGTGGCAAGCCGGCCACGGTGAGAATGACGCGATCCGCACGGGCGGCGACTGCCTGATGCAGGCGCCCGGCATCATCGCAGAAACGACGGGTCAGTTCTCCCAGAGGCACGATGCCCATGCTGGTTTCATTGCTGACCATGATGACGCGGCCGGGAAGACGAGGCAGGACCGCCAGAAAGTCCTCCTGTTCCCGGGCACAGGTCTGTTCGTCCTCATCCCATAAGAGATGAGTCAGCCAAAGGGTAAGACAGTCCACCAGCAGGCAATGCCCGGGACGGGCGTGGCGGGCCAGAATCGCCGCCAAGTCGGGCCCGGCCTCCACCAGTGCCCAGTCCGGCGGACGTCGCTCCCGATGGTGTCGGATACGCTGCTGCATTTCCTCGTCTTCACCGGGACGGGCGGTGGCCACATAGGTCACCGGCAGACTGCTTGCCAAAGCCAAACGCTCGGCCAGGGCGCTCTTGCCGGACCGGACACCGCCCAGGATCAGTTCTTTCATGGGTCAAACCTCTGCCATTCGTACCTTTCATCCTCCCCCTGGGGAGAGGGGATTATCATCATCGCAGTCCGAGCAGTGCCTCGATCCGCCCCATGTCCAGGTGGGTTTCCACCGCATCTGCCAGGGCCTCGAAACCCGCCTCCCGAGCCAACGCCAGGTCCTGTCCCACGGGGGTATCCAGACCGGCCCATTGCAGCAGCCCGGCCGCGGCGCTGCCCAGATCAAACAGACCATGCACATAAGTGCCCAGGATCCGACCATCTGCGGACAACGCCCCCTCCGGCCCCGACATCAGGCGCAGTGCGGGACGGTCCAGACAGGTGCCGGTAGTCACGCCGGCGTGGATTTCATACCCGGCCACCGCCGCGCCATCGAACACGGTACCCCGTACCCGGCGAAGCTGTTTCTTCGAGGCCAGGGTCGTTTCCAGGTCCAACAGATCCAGCCCGACACTGCTGCCGGCCGGACCTTCCAGACCCGACGGGTCATGAATCGCCCGCCCCAGCATCTGGAAACCGCCACAGATCCCGATCAGTTTGCCCCCATAGCGCAGATGGCGCCGGATACCCGCCTCCCAGCCCTGCTCCCGCAACCAGGCCAGATCCGCGCGCACCGCCTTGGAACCAGGCAGGATGACCAGGTCGGCACCGGGCCAGGGCTGGCCCGGCCGCACCCATTGCAGGTTGACCCGGGGATGCAGTCGCAACGGGTCCAGATCCGTGTGATTGCTGATCCGCGGCAGGACCGGCACCACCACCCGCAACGGGCCTTCCACGTCGGCATGGGAAGGCGGATCGGGCAGGGCATCCTCCGCCTCCAGATACAGTCCCTGCAGATAGGGCAACACCCCCAGCACCGGCTTGCCGGTTTCTCTTTCCAGCCATTCCAGCCCCGGCACCAGCAGAGACAGATCGCCCCGGAAACGATTGATCACAAAACCCATGACCCGCGACCGCTCGCTGTCGGACAATAGCGCCAGGGTCCCCACCAAGTGGGCGAATACCCCGCCTCGGTCGATATCCGCCACCAGGATCACCGGGCAGTCCACCGCTTCGGCAAACCCCATGTTGGCGATATCCCCGGCCCGCAGATTGATCTCGGCGGGCGAACCGGCCCCCTCCACCAGCACCACCGGATACTGTCGGGCCAGACGCTCATGAGCTGCCAGCACCGATGCCATCAATGTCCCCTTGAGGGACTGATAGGCCCCGGCATCGATCAGGGACAGGGCCTTGCCGTTGAGGATGACCTGGGCCCCCTGGTCCGAACAGGGCTTGAGCAATACCGGATTCATGTCCGTATGCGGCGCCAGACCGCAGGCGGCCGCCTGCACGGCCTGGGCACGGCCGATCTCACCCCCCTCCGGCGTCACCGCACTGTTCAGGGCCATGTTCTGGGGCTTGAAGGGTGCCACGGAGATACCGCGCCGGGCCAGAGAGCGGCCCAAGGCCGTCACCAGAGTGCTCTTACCGGCATCCGAGGTGGTGCCCTGGATCATCAGGGTGCCCCGGATCACGTGTCATTGTCTCCCCGCAGTCGGGCCAGTGCATCCTCCAGGCGCTGCCATTGGGCCTCATCGGCCGGCAGGCCAAAGCGCAGGCTCATGGGATCGGTAAACAACCGTGTGAGGATGGCTTCCCGGCGCAACCCTTGATGGATCTGCCGGGCGTGGGGGGTACGCACCCACTGGAACAGTCCGGTCCCGCCGTCAGGCACCAGCCCGTGCTTGCTCAGACAGGCCTGCAGACGCAGTTCGGAGACGAACAGCAAGGTCCGGGTCCGACGCTGCCAGTCCCGGTCTTCCAACGCCCGGGTAGCCACCCAGCGCGAGGGACCGCTCAGACACCAAGGGCCCAGGCGAGCGGACAGGCGGGCCAGCAGCGGCGCTTCCGCCAGGACGAACCCCACCCGTGCCCCGGCCAGACCGAAGAACTTGCCCAGGGAACGCAGGACCACCAGGCCGGGCCGGGGGCAGAGCGGGGCCAGACTCAGGTCCGGGGCGGCGTCCATGAAGGCTTCGTCCACCACCAGCCAGCCGCCCCGGACCGCCAGGGAGGCCAGCCAGGACTGCAACCGGGACGGCTCAAAGGTATCGCCGGTAGGATTGTTGGGATGGACCAGCAGCAGCACATCCAGGCCGTCCAGACGAGATTCGATCTCGTCCACGGCCAGCGGGATCACCTGGTGTCCCGTCAGACGCCAGGCATGGGCATGCTCGGCATAGCTGGGATGCAGCATCCCTACCCGTCGCCCCGGCGGCAGCAGCCCCGGCAGGGCCTGGATTGCCGCCTGGGAGCCGGCCACCGGCAACAGGGCATCCGTGCCGTAATAGGCGGCGGCGGCCTGCTCCAGCCCATCTTCGTCCTCCGGTAGACGAGACCAGACCGACGCCGGAATCGGATCAGGCACCGGCCAGCTCGCCGGATTGATGCCGGTAGACAGATCCAGCCAGCGGCTCAGCGGGATACCCTCTTCCCGCGCCGCCTGACGCAGGCGGCCGCCGTGGGGCAGTGTCACCGGAGTGGTCATATTCATTACGAAAAGCCCGTGATGGGGAGAAGATGGCCGGTCAGTATCAGTAACATGAGGCACGCCAGCCAGATCCACATCCCCCGCCGGATGAGATCCAGTGCCCGCCGAATGTCCTCGGGCCGGGCCGCCTGCCCCGCACCCAGTTCCGGACGCGGTTCCAGCCGGCCGTGGTAGACCGCCGCCCCGCCCAACCGTATACCCAGCGCCCCGGCACCGGTGGCCATCACCGGACCGGCATTGGGGCTTTTCCAGACCCGTCCCTGCCGTCGCCAGCAGTCAAGGCCGGCCCGGGTGCGCCCCGCCAGGGCGTAGGCCAGGGCGGTCAGGCGTGCCGGGACCCAGTTCATCACATCGTCCAGCCGGGCCGCCGCCCAGCCAAAGCGGCCATAGCGGTCATTGCGATACCCCCACATGGCATCCAGGGTGTTCACCAGCCGGTAGGCCACCACCCCGGGTGCCCCGGCCACCAAAAACCAGAACACCGGGGCAAAGAGGGCGTCGTTGCCGTTTTCCAGTACGGATTCCAGTGTGGCCTTGCTGATGTCCTGCGCGTCCAGGGTTCGGGTATCCCGGCTGACCAGAAAGGCGACCCGCTCGCGGGCCTGTTCCAGACGCCCCTGGGTCAGGGCATCCGCGATCCCCCGTCCGTGTTCGCCGAGGCTGCGCCAGCCGATGGCCAGATAGAGCAGGACCAGTTCGGCCACCCAGCCCCAGGGCGGCAGGGACACCAGCAGGGCCAGCAGCACGAACGGGGTCACCAGCACCGCCACCAGCCAGACGCCCCGGCGCCGGTCATCCCGATGAAAACGGCGCTCGGCGACATCCACCAGGGCACCGAAACCCACCAGGGGGTGCCAGCGGGAGGGCTCGCCCAGGAGCCGGTCCAGCAGCAGCGCGGACAGCAGCACTGTCAGGGTCAACATGGCCGGTGTCCGCCCAGCAGGTGACCGATCGCCACCGGGTTGGAGGGAAAATACAGATGGACATAGCTGGCCGTGATGGGACCGAGGCGATACACCGGCTCCGCCGTGGCGCGCCCGTTGGGACTGCGGGCGTGGGTCAGGGGCTCGATCCCCGCCGTCATGGCGGAATGGTGGAAGGTATGTCCCCGCAACGTGCCTTCCGGCAACACCACTTCCTGAGGCCCAAGCCCGGCCAGCCGGCCCTGCATCCGCGCCTCCCCCGGCAGCAGACCGGCCATGTCCGCCCCCTGCCCCGCCACATCCGACAATCGCTCCAGCAGATACAACATGCCCCCGCACTCGGCCAGGATCGGCCGCCCGGCGCTGGCATGGGAAAGCAGATCCTGTTTCAACCGCTCATTGGCCGCCAGCGCGGACAGATGCAGTTCCGGATAGCCCCCGGGCAGATAGACCCCGTCGGCCTCGGGCAACCTTTCCCCCGCCACCGGCGAGAAAAAGCACAGCTCTGCGCCCAGCTGGGCAAGCACCTCCAGATTGGCCGGATAGATAAAGGCAAAAGCCGCATCTCGGGCCACCGCGATGCGCCGTCCCGCCAGCAGCCTGGGAGGCGGGTTCCGGTCCACCGGCGCGAAGGACAGCGGGGGCGGCAATCCGCCCGCCGTCCACACCAGACGGCCGGCGGCAGCCTCCAGGCGCTGATCCAGATCCTGGATTTCCTCGGCCTGGACCAGCCCTAGATGCCGGCTGGGCAGGGCCGCGTCCGGCGCCTTGGGCAGATAGCCCAGGGCCACCAGCCCCGGCGGCAGGTCTTCCAGCAGCATCCGATAGTGGCCCTCGCCGCTCACCCGATTGGCAAAGACCCCGGCAAACGGCACGTCGGGCCGGAAGGTGGACAACCCGTGGGCGATGGCCCCGAAGGTCTGGGCCATGGCGGCACCGCTGATGGAGGCCAGCACGGGAATCCCCAGGGTCCGGGCGATATCCGCCGTGGAAGGACGACCGTCAAACAGACCCATCACCCCTTCCACCAGGATCAGGTCCGCCTCCCCCGCCGCCTCAAAAAGACGCTGGCGGGCGTCGGCCTCGCCGGTCATCCACATGTCGATGGAGTGGACCGGATGACCGGACGCCTGCCGGTGAATCATCGGATCGAGGAAATCCGGCCCGCCCTTGAACACCCGCACCCGGCGCCCCTGGTTGCGGTGGTACCGGGCCAGGGCGGCGGTGACCGTGGTCTTGCCCTGTCCGGACGACGGGGCCGTGATCAGGAGGGCTGGGCAGTGGCGAGTGTTCATGGTCGAAGAGCCGGATCAGGGGGCGGCGGAGGTCACCGTTGCTGGTAGTTTAACGTGACGAAGAAGGCGCGGCCGGGCTGGTTGAAGCCCTGTATCGTTTCGTAGTCCTTGTCCAGCGCATTCTGGATCTTGCCACTCAAACGCCATTCGGGAGTAATTCGGTAAGACGCTCTCAGGTCCAACAATGCGAAGCCACCCAGCCTATCTTGGTTGTCTACATCATCATAGCGTGAACCTTCGGCCATGAACGTCGAGCCTATCGAATAAGCATTCCAGTGTCTATCCAGATCCAACCGCAAGCTACTATCTGGCCGACGATTTAGTTTTTTGCCAGTATTGCGGTCCTCGTGCTGCAGGTGCGTCACCGCGGCCGCAGCAGTCCATAAATTGTTACGCAGCATAAGGTTGACTTCAACGCCTCGAATTCTGGCATCATTGATATTCTCCGGGCGTCGGTCAATCCCACCCGCATTCACGATAAGATCATCGACCTGAGTCTCGAAGAGCGCAGCATCCAGATAAAGCATCCCACTCTCGAAGGTGATACCAAGCTCGTACGTCTCTGAGACTTCAGGACGCAAGTCTGGATTACCCACATAGCTACCGGGAAAGCCAAATTGTGAGAAATCCACAAAGGGCGTATACAGCTCATTAAATGTGGCTGCTTTAAATGCCGTGCCATAGGCAGCATAAAAGTCCCAATCCTGATTTAGCCGGACTCCCCAAGCAATCTGACCTGTTGTTTCACGCCCAAACGCCTCGTTATCATCCCGCCTCAAGCTTAAAGCGAGATCATGCCTATCCAGATTGGTTTGCCATTGCCCGTAAATTCCAACATTATCCCTGCTGCGTTCTAGATAATCATCCGATACATTGACTCTGTCATTTTGATAATCTGCCCCCAGAGTCAACAAATGGCGCTCCCCAATGCTTAAATCGTTTTGCCAATCCAGCAGATTCCTCTCGGTATTAAACTTGGATCTTATTCCACCGAACCTCTCGGATTCATCGATACTATAGGCAACCTTCAGGGTACTTAACCACTGCTCAGTCAAGTTCCCGCGGATACCGATACTCGAAGCATGATGCGTAAATTCATACCAGTCCTTTTGCGTGGCATCGAACTCGCTTTCCCCCTCCGAATGGAGCAAGGTTCCGAAAACCTCCGCCCCTCCAGCCAACTCATGAGACAACCTGACAGAGGCTGAAGTATT